>JANNDD010000782.1:0-1805 GCA_031387365.1 Armatimonas sp.
TTGACGGGCCTTCCCCCGACACCGCAGGAAGTGGACGCGTTTCTTGCAGACACGCGCCCCGATGCCTACGCGCGGCTGATTGATCGGTTATTAGCCTCGCCCCACTATGGCGAGCGCATGGCCCTGCCCTGGCTCGATGCCGCCCGCTACGCGGACTCCAACGGCTTCCAGCAAGACGGCGACACGTTCCAGTATGTCTGGCGGGACTGGGTGGTGAAGGCGTTCAATAGCAACAAGCGCTTCGACGAATTTACGGTCGAGCAGCTCGCCGGGGATCTACTGCCCAACGCGACGCAAGACCAGCAGATAGCCACGGGCTTCAACCGCTGCCACTTGCTCAACGGCGAGGGCGGCGCGATTGCCGAAGAGCAGCGCAATGTGATCATGTTCGACCGGGTAGATGTCACTTCAACCACCTGGATGGGGCTCACCATGGCCTGCGCCCAGTGCCACGACCACAAGTACGACCCCATTAGCCAAAAAGACTACTACAAGTTCTTCGCCTACTTCAATAATGTCCCCGAGACAGGGACACCCTCGGGCGGCGGACAGTACCGAATCGCCGATCCCGCGATCACGGTGACAGAGAGTGAGCAGCAGCGCAAGAAGCTGGGACAGTTTGCCAATGAGCTTAAGAGTGCCACTGCCGAGGTGAAGCGCCTGGAAACACTCCCCCAGCCGGGGATCGTCACGACAGCGCTCACGCCCTGGAAGCTGGCCGCCAGTGTGAGTGCAGCCAGCTTCGATGCGGCGTACGACACCGACAAACCACTCGCGGAGCTGACCGGTGGCACGGAGCGTCCGGAGTGGACGGATGGCACTGCCCAGACACTCCCCGACACCGACAACACGGCGCACTATCTGGTTCGGACACTGAGCGTGGCAGCGGCCACCACACTTCCCCTGAGCTTTGGCAGCGACGATGCCATTAAAGTCTGGGTGAACGGCAAGCAGGTAGTGGCGAAGAAAATTACGCGGGGGGTGCTTCCCGATCAAGAGCGGGTGAGCGCTGCACTTCAGCCGGGTGCCAACACCCTAATCGTCAAGATCGTCAACGGCGGCGGCGCATCCGGATTTTACTTTAAGCCAGGCACCAGCGCCTCCCCCGAGCTAACGGCAGCAAAAGAGAAAGTCGCAGCCATCACCAAAGAGCGCGACACGCTGCAAAATAGCCTGCCGCGCGTGATGGTCATGTCCGATGCCCGCCCCCGCAAGACAACGATTCTGGTGCGTGGCCAGTATCTCTCGCCCGGTGAGGAAGTGATCTCTGGGACTCCGGCCTACTTCCCGCAAGCCGTTGGCGGAAACCGGCTGGAGCTGGCCAAGTGGCTGGTGCGCCGCGAGAACCCGCTCACGGCGCGTGTCTTTGTCAACCGGCTCTGGCAGCAGTTTTTCGGTATCGGCTTAGTCAAGACCAGCGAGAACTTCGGCTTGCTTGGGGAGAAGCCATCGCACCCGGAGCTACTCGACTGGCTCTCTGCGGAGTTCATGGACTCCGGCTGGGATGTCAAGCGCTTGGTGAAGCAAGTTCTCACTAGCCAGACCTACAAACAGTCCAGCAAAGTCACCCCCGAGCTGCGCCGTCGCGACCCCGAGAATCGCCTGCTGGCACGCGGTGCACGGTTTCGACTGCCCTCGCTGATCTTACGAGACGTGGCACTGGCGACTTCCGGGCTGCTCAACGACAAGATGGGTGGCAAGCCGGTCTACCCCTATCAACCCAAGGGCATCTGGGACAGCCTCTCGATTACGAAAGAGCGCGACTTTACCTACCCGCAGTCCACTGGCTCTGATCTCTACCGCCG
>JANNDD010000822.1:0-5189 GCA_031387365.1 Armatimonas sp.
CAATCTGGCGCAGGTTGCCCACACAGGCACGAGCGCGAGCCGACTCACGAGCACGGATAAAGTTGGGAACTGCAATCGCGACCAGGATACCAATGATCAGGACGACGATCATAATTTCCACAAGTGTAAACGCACGACGAAAAGATTTCATATTTTTCTCCAAAGTGAATTGAGGGGGCTCTGCCCAACTCGGTTAGGTACTTCCCTCGGGGGGATACATACGAATTATGGGGAGAGCCCGCTTTACTCTTTAGGGAAAAATGATTCGGTATTAATACTAGTTTCTGTCTAGCGTTTGCGGCGCAACCCAACTCTCGTTTTCTGAGCACGGGTATCCGGGTTGGTTTCTGGGTCGTAGGAGAGGCTTAACCGAACTGTCTGCCCCGTGCTCAGGTTGAGTCGGTAGATATCCGAGTCCAGATCCCGGTCGCTGTCAAACAGTAGGTAGTTCCCATCGGGGGTGTAGACGGGGAACCCATCCTCGCCCCCACTGCCATTCGTGAGCTGCTGAAGATCTCCCGAGCCATCGGTGCGTACCTGGAAGATACGGAACTTACTGCCCTCACGACTCGAGGCGAAGGCTACCCAGCGGCCATCTGGCGAGAACGACGGGGAGTCGTCGGTGGCTTCATTACTCGTCAGGCGAATCACATCGCCCCCGTCAGAGGCGCGTATCGAGTAGATATCCGTGTTCTCCGTGGACGAGGGCGTGGCCGCAAAGACAATCCGGGAGCCATCGGGGGACCACGCAGGAGTCTGCTCCGCGGCTGCGGTGTTCGTCAGGCGTCGCACCACTCCCGTCTCAACAATCATGACATAGATCTCGTCGTTACCGTTGCGGTTGCTCACAAACACCACCTGGGTGCCATCCGGTGAGAACGCTGGGTCGGCTTCAAAGCCTGTGCTCTCGGTGAGCTGCTCCAGCGCTGTGCCATCGTTACGCATGAGAAACAATCGGTACTGCTTGCTATAGGTCGCCGCCCGGTCCGAGGTGAAGATAATCCACTGCCGGTCCGGTGAGAGTGTCGGCTGGAAATCGAATGCCGTGGTGTTGGTAAGCTGCTGAACATTGCTGCCATCGCCATTCATCCGCCAGATATCACCCCCTCGGGTGTAGACCACGCGAAAGGCGAGAGTCGGGTCAGAGCCACCGCCATTTTCCTTGACGGTTTTCCCGCCACCGCCGCAGCCTGTCAGGGCCAGTGTGGTCAGTCCGAGCAGCGCCACTGCTACCTTTAGTTGCATCTTCATTTCATCTCTCCTGTGTTGCTTTCTGTAACGTCTGCGGGAAGATACGTGTGACAACCTTCCCAGATTCCCTCGCCGCTCACCAGTAGTGCAGTCGAGAGGGCATCCGCCTGTGTTGCTGTGGGCGCGACCACGGCGGCCCAGGCACGGGCTTCCACGGGCCAGCCGGTGCGAGGGTTCAGCACGTGCCCGTAGCGTCTTTCACCAAAAATAGCCCAGCGGCCCGAGGGTGCCGAGACGCCCAGGCACTGGTTGGAGAGGGTTAGAGTCGGGCCACCCGCTAGGGTGATTTTCCAGCTCTCTCCCAGGGCCACGACCGAGGAGGTACCGCCGTGGAGCAGCGCCCGCGTCACGCCCGCCTCCTCTAAAATCTCCCGTGCCCGGTCCAGTGCCCAGCCCTTCCCGATCGCGCCCGGATCGAGCCGCAGACCTGGTTGCCTCAGAAACACGGTGCTGTTATCGTCGTCCAGCACGACACCCTCCCAGCCCGTCCGTGCCCGTGTCATTTCGATATCTGCCGCTGTTGGCTCTTGCTCACCCCGCCAGAGAGCCACAAGCGCACCGACTGTGGGGTCGAAAGCACCCTCTGCTTTTCTGGTCAGCTCGCGTGCCTCTCGCAAGAACGCAAGGGTGGTGGGGCGGACACGAACAGGCCCCTGCGCTCCGTCGGCGTTGATTGCCCAGAGATCGCTTCCTGGATCGTAGGCCGAGAGCTGCTGCTCCACCGCCTCGATCTCGGCAAGCGCCGCCTCACCCGCCGCCCGTAAGCTCTCCTCACGCTCGCCCTCCAGCACGAGCTCAAAGCGGCAGCGCATCGCCTCCGTCGCCAGCAGTACGGTTTTCATCTGTTGATTATAGCGGGTACACTGGTTTTTCTGATGCCTGAGCCTCTCTTGCCCCCCATCCCTCCCTATACCAAGCTGCGGCTCCCGACCGAGCGGGTGACAATCCCCATGGTCTTTCCTGTGCTGAGTACGGTGCGCTGGCGGGCGAGCTACAACGAGGACTGGGGAACCCATCGCCACACAGGCTGTGATCTCAGCGCGCCCAAGCTCACGCCAATTATTGCGCCGTTTGCCGGGACACTCGGCTTTAAGCCGCAGACCTTCTGGATCGTATGCGACGACGGCTGGGGATGCCTGGGGACGCACCTCAACGATGATTCACCAGGAACTCGTGATGGGAAAGCCAACCTTGACTTTATGTTTGCACCCAACCTCGTACCAGGTGACAGTGTGGAGGAGGGGCAACTGATTGGTTATGTGGGCGATAGCGGAGATGCCAATGGCCCGCACCTGCACTTCGAGCTACACGGCCCCGATGGCATGCGCGACCCTGCGCCGTCGCTGCGCGAAGCAAGGCGGCTCACGAAGCCCACACCACTCCTTGTTCTTGCGACAACAGACCTGCCAGAGCTTGGGCAGCTTCGCACTGAGGGCTGTGTGCGCGGCTTTCAGGCGGCGACGCGCCGCCTGACACTGGTGCTGCTCAAGGAACCCCGACAGGTGACATTTACCCTCAGCGAGCTTGCTCTCCAGCAGCTTGGGGGCGCGGTGGGAATCGCCGCACTCTCACGAAGCCGTGTGGTGAGTGTCTACCACCGCAAAAATACGGTGGAGCGTGCTAGCCTTGCTCCTGCCTCTAGCCTTGCCCCTGTCTCAAATTTGAGAGTAGGCGAGAGCAGTCAGCCTCTTCTGCGACTGAGTGGCTCGGCACTGAGCAGTGACCCAAGACTGACTCACTGCGCCA
Organism: Armatimonas sp.; assembly: GCA_031387365.1. Taxonomy (GTDB): domain Bacteria; phylum Armatimonadota; class Armatimonadia; order Armatimonadales; family Armatimonadaceae; genus Armatimonas. The sequence continues at coordinate 2,998 of JANNDD010000822.1, forward strand.
CTGCCGAGCTCACACAGTTTTCACGGCTGTCGTCGCCGCGCTGGATTCGCACCGGGAGCATGGCACTTGGGCCGCTTCGGATGCGCGGCACCAAGCTCAAGCAAGCCGCCATTCTCGGACTGACTGGCACTCCCGCAACGCTCTTCTCTCAGGAAATCGTGCAAGAGGCGCTCCGCTACACAGGCTTCACCCGCTTTGGCGGCGCGGTCGGCAACGGTCGCCTCCTCCTCGTCCTCGCCGATGGCTAAACTCCGTAAACAAGCAATCCGCGCCGCCTTTCGTGAGGTGGTCTTCACTCGTGATGGCTACCGCTGCCGGGTCTGTGGCAGTGCTGATTCTGAGTTGGATGCCCACCATATTTCTGACCGCACGACGATGCCCGGTGGAGGCTATGTCAAAGAGAACGGCATCAGCCTCTGTAAAGCCTGTCACCGCCTTGCTGAACAGCTCTGGGAGACAGGGGCCGCCGCTCCAGGATTTAGTCCCGAGCAGCTCTACTCCCTTATCGGCTCGTCGTTGGAACAAGCACTTCGGGCTTGTCAAGCGCATACAGCTTAATATTGCGGAACTCCACTTTCATGGCGAGGCCGGGGTGGATTTGCAGACCGAGTGGCGCAGGTTCGGCGTACTTGGGATCCTTGAACTGGCTGACTTGCTTGCCGTTGCACCAGACAGTAAACGTGTCGCCCTTTGCCTCCAGCTTGAAGCGGTTCCACTCACTGGGTTTGAAAGTCTTGTCTAAGTCTTTTGTTCGGCCTTCCTCGGGGTACTTGCCCGCATAGAAGGCACCGGTCATGTCCACTTTTAGGCTTCGCGAGATACCAAACTGGAGCTGAATCTCCGGCTTGCGGAGCATCACACCCGAGTCTATCTCCCCACTCCAGCGCACATCAAGCTCCAGCACAAAGTCTTTGTAGCTCTTCTCGGTGCGCAGCACATGGCCTTTTTTCGGGGCATCGTTCTCACCGATCAGCACGCCATTCTCGACATGCCAGAATGGGTTTGGGGTGGGCACTTGCCAGCCCGTGAGATCTTTCCCATTGAAAAGTGCGACACGGTCGGCAGGCTTCTGCGCCAGCGCGGGAGTGGCTAGCAAGAGTGCTGCAAGAAAAAGAGTCTGTTTCATGCGTCAATTTGCGACAGCACAGCCTAAGATTCCTGCTCCGCGCTCAAACAGAAGGATTGTGGAGGATCTCCGATAAAATAGCGGGGTATGACTCTTGAAAGTGATTGGATCGTGCGGCACCAGGTGGGTGCGGGGGAGCTGGTTCACCCTGATGCCATCTGTGAGGTCGTCTGCTCGCCCGATGGGCGCTGGCTAGCGTGTCTGCTGCAGGGTGGCCAGGGTATCGTCTGGGAGCGGCTCGGGGGGCGCAAACACCTAGAGAGAGAAAATGGCAAGCATCTGGCCTTCTCTCACGATAGCAAGTATCTCTTCTGGCAGCAAGACACCTACGTTGAGGTGGTTGCGCTGGAGACCGGCCAGAGCGTCCGCAAGATCGGGCCCGTGGAACACCTGGAGCATATTGCGTTGTCACCATCGGGCAGGTGCCTGGCGCTCGCAACCCAAAAAGAAATTCTGGTGGGGGAGTGGCAGACAGGCGCGATGCTCCAGCGTATCCCTGTCTCGAAAGAAAACGCCTGGGTGGTGCGGATTGCCTTCGCCGACGAAAACCGGCTGGTCAGCGCGGAAGCTATTAAAGAGCGCGGGTGGGTTCAGTTTGTTATCTGGGACGTGAGCACAGGAAAGGCCCTCGTGGAGATTCCCGAGACGCACGAGCCCGAGGGCAAGCCGCTCTCGGGAACCGACCGCAGGTTCACACTCTCCCGTGATGGCCACTATCTCGCCTCCCGGACGGCGGACGTGCACAACGTGCGGGTCTGGCGGACAAGCGACGGAGCGGTGGTGCGCGATATTGCGGTGGAGGGGCGCTTCGTTGGTGCCTGGGCGTTCTCGCCCGGTGGGGAGCAGCTCGTGCTGGCCGACGGCTTTACGCTTGGAGTTTATCCTATCGAGACAGGCGAGCGGGAAGTCTCTCTCAAGGCCCGCGAGCCCGATCCGGGGCAGTACGAGGGAGGACAACTCCAAGGGCTTACCTTCACGCCCAGCGGCGATCAGCTCATCGCGGGGGGCAGCGATGGCGGTGTCTATGCTTGGAACCTGCCGGGCTGGGAGGAGGCGACGGCTGCGG
>JANNDD010000536.1:0-21087 GCA_031387365.1 Armatimonas sp.
TCGCGATATCACCGACTTGGTGGCACGCGGTATTCTCGTCCGCCATACCGCAGGGGGGCGCAGTACCCACTACTTGCTTGCGTTGTAGCGGCGGAGGTGCTTGATTAATAGCACGATTTGCTGCGTGAACCGTGGAATTTCGTAGCTCACCCTTCCGAGATTACCCGGGCTTTGTTCCCATCGGCGGCATGGACTTTAATCCGTGACGTAGACTGTTTCATTTAACAGGTTGTTGGGAATACTCTGTTCGTATGCCGTATAGGTTAACCACCGAGACATAGCCATTGTCTCGGGAGCATCTTCTGCGATCTGAGATAAGGCAGGAGGATAGGTTAATGCGTTTCTCGCTTCTCGCTTCTCGCTTCTCACCGACACGCGGCACCCTCGCCGCACTGGCACTGCTTGGGCTGGCGGCGCTTCCCCAAGCAGCGCTTGCTCAAACATTCCTAGTTGACCACGGTAATCAATCCGGGACAACTCCGACTTTTGGTGGCACTTGGAATACCATAGCCGGAGCAGGATCTATGCCCACAACGGGAGTCGCACTCCCGCTTGTGGACTCAACAGGAGCATCGGGAGCAGTGACGCTTACTTACTCGGGAACCTTTGGTAGTTTTTCTGCAGCACAAGCGAGCTGGTCATTTGCTGATGGTCATGGTGGCTGGGTAGCGCAGAATGCAACCACGGATTTATTCGGCTCTGGTGTGGGTGCGACAACCAGTATTACCTTTGGTGGTCTGGTCCCAGGTCAAGAATACAAGCTCGATCATGTGGCGGCACGGTCCGGTTCTGGTAGCAACCGAGTCAGTGACTATACGGTTTTTGGTGCTTTTGCAGATACTTCTCCCAATGGGGATAACTTTAATGGAAACACAGATGGTTTTGTGGGTGGTAGCATCTTGACTTGGAACAGTGTAATGGCAAATGGTTCAGGGCAGATCACTCTGACGGGAACACCCACATCGGGATCTAATTTTAGCTACTATACAGCTACCCAATTAACGGTTGTTAACTCTTCTGCTCCCGAGCCGGGCACGCTGGCGTTGCTGGCTCTGGGCATAGTCGGTGGGGTTGTGGCTCGTCGCCGCAAGTAATCGCCCCGATCAGAACGGGGCGGCTGGAGAGCTAAAGCTACGAAGGCCGCTTCGGGCCATGAAAATGCGAAATTGGGTATGGGCGGCACGCCCTTCACAGCCGCAGGCTCTCCAGCACCGCCGTTCTGATCGGCGGTGCTTCCCGCGTTTGGCAAGGACAGCAGCCAGTACGAAATGGCGGGCGGCCCTCGGGAAGGCGACGGGTAAGGGGCTTCACTATCCTGTACAATAGTGGTCATGACACTGACAATTGACGCACTCCCTGAGGAAGTGGTTGCCCTCACGGCGACACCCGAAGGCATGGCACGAGCGCGGGTTGCGGTGCTTCATGCATTTGGTATCTTGCCGCATGAGGAAGCGCCCGATGTTGTGGAGGCACAAGGCGAGGCGCTAGACGAGCTGCTTGGGGCGCTGGAAGAGTCGGACCAAGACATCGCGGCGGGGCGCACTCTCTCCTGTGAACAAGAATCCGATAGGCTTGAAGCAAAATTCCCCTGGCTAAAAGCCCATCAGCAAGCAAAGCGCACCGCTGCCGCTACTCTCCCTAAGTCATGAGTGAGTCCGAGGAGCCCAATACCTACGCGATCCGTCCTACGGAGCGGGCAACCCGTGATGTGGAAGCGGCGCTAAGCTGGCTCTCCGAGCGTGATGGCACGGAGGAAGACCCGACGCCCGAGGCGTCTGTCCGGCTGGCTCTGGCGTGGTTTGATGCCTACGAAGCTGCCCGCGCGACACTGGCAAACTTTCCTTCCCGTTGTGCTCTTGTGCCTGAGAGGGCGCATTTTTCCCAGGAGACGCGTCACTTGATCTTTCGGCGCTCTCCGAATGCGGCCCCGTGGCGCATCCTCTTCAGCGCTGAAGACGGCGAGGATGGCCCGATTGTCTGGATACGGCATGTTCGCTATGGAGCGCGTCAGCCCCTCACTGCGAAAGAGGCCCAGGGAATCCCCCTCCACGACTGATGCCCGTACGAGATGGCGGGTGGAACCCGAGAGGGCGACGGGTAGCTGGCGATATAATGCGGGGTGAAAAAGGGAGACGAAATCCATGACCCTGACACTTGAGATACCCGATGACCTGGCCCCGCGTCTGGTTGCCATGCCGGAGAAAGACCGCCAGAGCTACACCCTGGCCGCCCTGCGCTTGGCCGCGATCTACGGGCCGACCCGAGAGCCCGATCCCGTCCTGACCCCCGAACAGCTTGCCAGTGGCGGGGGCTGGCGCAGCTCGATGCAGGCGAGGGCATTGACGGCGATCTGGTCATGGCCGAGCTTTTCGAGAGTGTGGGACTGCCGCCTCCCACTCCCTTCAATCAATCGCGCAAGGCGAAGAAAGCGGCGTGAGACGCTTTCCGGCAGGAGGGCCACTGCGCCCTTCTGCGCGGTCTTTGGCACTGGAGATCTCCCCTGAAGCTGCACGAGAGATTCTGAAGGCGCGGGACTGGCTCCTGACGATCTCTCGCTCCGTGGGTCAGCGGTTCGCGACGGTTCTAGATCAAGAGTTGAGGGCACTCTGCAAAGCTTGCGCCGTGAACCCGCCCACACAGCCGCATGAGCTAGCCACGATCTACTACGCCCGTCCTGTCTTCTGTCACCGATTCCAGCTCGAAGACACAGGTTTGTCTTGCTTCGCAGATTTCTGTATAATCTCCGCAATGTCACCGGGAACCTGGAAGAGGCTCGTGGGCATCGGTCTCGTCTCTGGGAGCCCAGCCGTTCCCCCGATCCATGGAAGGATAGATTTATGCGTTTCTCGTTTCTCGTTTCTCGTTTCTCACTGACACGCTGCACTCTCGCTTCTTGGACTTGCCGCGCTGGCCCCAACGGCGCAGGCGCAGACCACCGTCTACAACAACGGCACTTTCGGAACAGCAAATGCTCTCACCATCACCGACCTCACCCTGGCCGATGACTTCGTCCTGGCATCGCCCATCAGCTTCGATGCCATTCGCTTCTGGGCAGTTGATGGAAACCCTGGCCTGTGGGGGACTTCAGCGGCGACTTGACCTGGTTTATTTACTCCGGCAGTGCGGGCTCTCCCAGTCCCAATGCCATCCCCAGCACCACCATCGTTTCTCAGGGAACGGTCAGCGGCGGGGCTATCACCATCACCGACACGGGAAGCGTGCTGCTTGGAGATCCGAACTTCGAGATCGCGCAGCTAGACTTCTCGATTCCTACCCAGAACCTCGCCGCAGGGACGTACTGGCTACGCCTCAAAGAAGGAACGGCAATCTCACCTAGCGATGGAACTGATGTTTTCTGGGTGGACACAGGGGCCGCGAACAAAGGCAACGGCTTCCGCTCGGATGACAATGAAGTGACCCCGACCACCTGGAATTTCAATACAACCAGCACGACTGTTGACCTTGCCTTCCAGCTCCGCAGCAGCAGTGCCGCCGCTCCCGAACCCGGCACGCTGGCGTTGCTCGCGCTGGGTATCGTCGGTGGGATCGTGGTTCGTCGCCGTAAGTAATCGCCCCGATCAGAACGGGGCGTCTGGAGAGCTAAAGCTACGAAGGCCGCTTCGGGCCATGGAAATGCGAAATTGGGTATGGGCGGCACGCCCTTCACAGCCGCAGGCTCTCCAGCACCGCCGTTCTGATCGGCGGTGCTTCCCGCGTTTGGCAAGAACAGCAGCCAGTACGAGATGGCCACTAGGTTTAAAAAAGGCGAACCTGGTATATAATAGAGGTGTGTACCGTCTGGGATGGGCGTTTCAAGGAAGATCACCTGAACATGTCAAAGCGCATCCTGAGTAGGTGGTATAGATAAGGTGGAGAAAATTAGATGACTCGTACTCGTTTCTCGCGTCGCGGCTTTAGTCTTTCGATTCTGTCACTTCTGGTCGGGATCGCGCTCTCCCCCGGAGCGCGGGCACAATCTCTGACGACATTGTTTGGAAGCAACAATGGGAATGCCATTGGTGGTATGGTGTTTTTTGACCTGAATGTGTCTGCCGGGAAGAATATCACGGTCACGAGCATTGATACGAATGTGAACACTGTAGATGGCATCCCTCCCATTGCGGTGGGAAGCGTAATCCAGGTGGATGTGTACATCCGCACGGGAACGGCAAGTGGGTTTGAAGGAAATAGTGCGGGCTGGACAAAGGTATCCTCCGGAACCGGGCTGGCCGCAGTGGTTAATACCCATACATCCATTGATATTTCCGACTTCTTGATTGGTTCTGGGATCACGGGAGTCGGACTCCATAATGTGACGTACCGGGCAGGATACACCAATGGGACGGGCGTGAATGAGTTCTACTCCAACGCGGATCTTTCCCTGACAGCACGCTCCGCGACGGGAACCTCTTTTACGGGAGGGGCGGTGAGCTCGCCGCGTGTTTGGAACGGTGAGATTTTCTACACGGTCATCACCGGAGCACCGGAGCCGGGCACGCTGGCGCTTGTGGCGCTGGGAATGATTGGCGGGATTGTGGCGCGGCGGCGCAAGTAGGCGCTTGCTCTTTTTTGTGAGGTCTGTCGGGTTTAGGGGGCCTGTCGGGTACAATGGCGCGACGTGATTCGTAAACGTGCTGCTACCATTGTCTCCGTGCAGGCCCTTGCCGCTCCGGGACACTTTGTTTTAACCTTCGACGACCCAGAGACGGCGCGCGATGCCCGGCCGGGGCACTTTATCGCGGTGGGGGCCACGACGCCTGCCAACCCGGGAAGCTCGATCCTGCGCAAGCCCTTCTCGATCTTCACGGTGGACCCCGAGGCGGGCCTGTGCTCCATTCTCTTTTCTGTCTATGGCCCGACCACGCGCACCATGGCCCAGTACGAGGCGGGCGACAAGCTGGATTTTCTCGGGCCGCTCGGGGGGCGCGTCTTCGATGCCGATCCTCACGCCACGCAGACACATCACGTGATGGTGGGCGGTGGCTACGGGGTTCCGCCGCTGAACTTTCTGGCCAAGACCCTCAAGGCCGCCAACCCTAGCGCAAGAGTCACCTTGATCTACGGCGCACGCTCGGCCAACTTGCTCGTCGGCGATGCGGGGCTTCGGGAAGCGGGGGTGGAGATTATCGCCTGCACCGACGACGGCAGCCTCGGCGTGAAGGGCCGCGTGACAGACGGCTTGCTGCCACTGGTGGGGGGCGATGTTCACGTCTATACCTGTGGCCCGACTCCGATGATGCGCGCCGTCGCCGAGCTGTGTATCGCCCATAACAAACCCTGCCAAGTCTCAATGGAGACACCCATGCCCTGTGGAATCGGAATCTGCGTGGGCTGCGTCCTCCAGAAAGCCGATGGCAGCTTCTCACGCACCTGTACCGATGGCCCGGTCTACCCCGCAACGGAGGTCACATGGCAGTGAAGCTTGCGGTGAAGATCGGCTCGATGACGATGCGCACGCCGGTGACCACGGGCTCGGGGACGTTTGGCTTCGGCTCCGAGACCAAGGACTTAGTGGATCTGAGCCTGCTGGGCGCGGTCTGTGTCAAAGCCACCACGCGGGAGCCGCGCCGGGGCAACCCACCCGCGCGCATGTGCGAGACGGCGTCGGGTGTGCTCAATGCGATTGGCCTGCAAAACGGTGGTATTGAGAACTACCTAAGGGAGAAACTTCCGTTTTTGAGGCAGTTCGATGTCCCGATTATTGTCAATGTGCCCGGCGAGAGCCCTGAGGACTTTGCCTATGTCGCGCGGCGCTTGACGGAGGGAGGTGGGGCGGATGCTATTGAGCTGAATATCTCGTGTCCTAATGTCTCACACGGCCTGGACTACGCCACCCAGCCGCATCTGACGGCGGAAGTCGTCGCCGCCGTACGCGCCGTCACCGACCTGCCGATCATTGCCAAGCTCTCGCCCAATGTCACCGATATTCGGCCTGTCGCTAAAGCTGCCGAGGACGCGGGAGCCGATGCGATCTCACTGATCAACACCGTGATCGGAACCGCGATAGATGCCCGCAAGCGCACGTTTAAGCTCGCGAATAAAACGGGCGGCCTCTCGGGGCCAGCCATCAAGCCGATTGCCTTGCTTGCTGTCTATCGGGTTGCCCAGACCGTGGAGATTCCAATAATCGGAATGGGCGGTATTATGAACGCTACCGATGCCGTTGAGTTTCTCCTGGCGGGCGCAACCGCTGTGGCCGCTGGAACCGTGAACTTCGTCAACCCCCTCGCCGCTATCGAGATCGCAGGGGGGATCGCCGATTATTTAGAGAAGAACGGCTTTGACGATGTCCATCAGATCATCGGGGCTGTACAATAAGCTAAATCTATGCCTTACCGAACTTTACCCATTGGCGACAATGCGCCCGACGAAGTGCACGCCGTCATTGAGATTCCGCGTGGCTCCTCCAACAAATACGAGTACGACAAAGAGCTGGGAGTCTTCAAGCTTGACCGTCCGCTCTACTCGCCGCTGTTCTATCCGTTTGACTACGGCTGGATCGCTGGAACGATGAGTGCTGATGGCGATGCGCTCGATGTTCTCGTGATCGGCTCACACCCCACTTTTTGTGGCTGCGTCGTGAGCTGCCGCCCGCTGGGGGTCTTGATGATGCGCGACGAAAAAGGGGCTGATGAGAAAATACTCGCCCGCGTCGCCCACGATCCGCGCTTTCATGGCGTCAGCAAGCTCGAAGATGTCCCGGAGCACTACTTGCGCGAGATTGAGCACTTCTTTGATGTGTATAAAACCCTGGAGAAGAAATCGGTTCAGATCGGCGAGTGGATGGATGTCGAGCGTGCCAAAGAGATGATCAACACCTGCCGCCTGATCTACAGCGCGGTGTAGCCATGCGTGACGAACTGCTCCGAATTTTAGAGAGCTTTCCCGGAAAGCGCGTGCTTGTGGTTGGCGATCTGATGGCCGATGAGCACATCTGGGGACATGTGAACCGCATCTCGCCCGAAGCGCCCGTGCCGATTGTCGAAGTCGAGCGCGAGACTTTTGTGCCGGGGGGAGCGGCTAACACAGCGGCGCAGCTTGTGGCGTTTGAGGCGGAGGTCTTTGTGGCGGGCGTGGTCGGTGATGATACGGCGGGAGGGAAGCTGCGGGAGGCGCTGCAGGCGCTTGGGGCGGATATCTCTGCTGTGGTGACGGCCTCCGACCGCCCGACGACGCGTAAAACCCGGGTGACGGCGGGCTCGTACCAGGGGGCGCAGCAGATCGTGCGTGTGGACCGCGAGCTGCGTGCTCCGCTCACCGCCGAGACCGAGGCCGCACTGGTGCGTGCCTGCGAAGAAGTTCTAGAGGCGGGCTGTGAGGCGCTGCTCTTTTCTGACTATCTCAAGGGAGTCCTGACCGAGACACTCGTGGTGCGCCTCAGTGCGGCGGCGCGTGTACGAGGAGTTGTGGTGACGGCCAACCCGAAGCCCGCGAGTGTTGCGTTCTACAAGGAGGCAGACCTGATCCAGCTCAACCGAAAAGAAGCAGACGAGGCCAGCCGCACAACACTGTTTGAGTCGCTGGACGATACGCTCTTTCACGGTGCGGGAGCGCGGCTGCGTGAGGTGCTTGGTGTGCGCAATCTTCTTGTGACCCGTGGCGCACGCGGCCTGACCATCTTTGAACCCACGCGTTTCGTGGATGTTGCCGCCGTTCCGGTCGAGGTCTTCGACGGTACGGGCGCGGGGGACTCCACGATTGCCGGGATCACTATGGGGCTGGCGGCGGGGGGAACCATTGAGCAGGCCGTGCGCCTGGGTAATGCATCGGGTGGGGCCGTCGTTCGGCATGTCGGTGTGGTCACTGCTCGTCGTGAAGAAGTCGCCGCGCTGCTGTAAGTCTGTCGGCTAGGGCTTGCGCTGGAAGAGAAAGTTGCCACGGTACTCCGTGGGGTGAGGGGACGAGAGGTTGCGAGTACTGCCGTTACTGAGCACTTCCCTGACCTGGTAGCCTCGCGCAGCCATCAGCTCGATAATGGCTTTGCCCGTAGTGCCGTAGTGTTCCAGATGCCGGTCTTCCACTTCGATCAGCACAATGGGAGGGAGGGGGTAGTCTTTCACGGCGTTGAGAATCAGCCCCTCCGCGCCTTCCGCGTCCATTTTCATTACCCCTGCCTCGCGCATTCGGGGGAACTCCGTCAGCAGACTGCCTAGGCTACGGGCCTGCACTTCCACTTGTGTTTGTTTTGTGACGGCGCTTTTTTCGTTCTCGCGCTGAATGTGGCCCATCCCGAGTGAGCCGAGATTGAACTCAAAAGTGAGCACGCTATCGGTGTCGCTCAGGGCCGCTTCGATAATCTGGATAGGCGCACTCTTCGTGTTTAGTCCGACATTCGTTTTTAGGAAGGCAAGGGTGCTGGGATTGGGCTCGATGGAAAATACTTGCCCCGTCGTCCCACAGCGTGCCGCTGCCCAGAGGGAGTAGAAGCCGATATTGGCTCCAATATCAATAAAAACTGTGCCCTTGGTGACATAGGGTTCCAGGCACTTCACACAAGCGGTCTCCCAAACACCTGTGTAGTAGAGGTTCCTCTGCATCCCATCCTGAAGGCTCAGAGACATCCGCGTCCCGTTTCGCAGAGTCACGATGAGGGCGCTGGTTGGGGCTTTCAAGCGCTTGCCCGTGCCACAGATTGCCCCATAGAGCTGCTCAGCGGGGCGAGAGGGGAGGTGCATCAACAGAGAACGAAGGCCATTACGAAAAGGGTTAGAGTCTGTTGAGAGCGAGGCAAGAGGCATGATGTGAGCTTGCAGTATACCACTTCTCGCTCTGCCACTTAGGGAGGGCTAAGCCAGCCGGTGGCGTTACCGACAACCAGGCCATCGTCGGGCCGGGTGTCCAGAAGAATCAGATAGAGCCTCTCATTTTCGATGTAGCCACCAATCAAGTAGGGCGCATTGGCGTTGCGTCCTTGTTCGGCGGCGCGGGCAAGCTCACGGAGGGATTTGGGGGAGAAGTTGCGTAAGATCTCGCGCAGCTCCGCCGTTTTTTCTGGCTCCAGCGGGACACCCAGTGGCTGGCCGTCGTCGCTGCCAAAGAAAACTTTCGCAATCTGGGGGCGGATCAGTAGGTCATCGGGAGAGACGCGGAACTCATCGCGTATGGGCAGGAGGATGAGCGGGAACTTGGCACCAGGTTTCTCGAGTGCCTGGAGCTGCCGTTTGAGGGAGCGGGCCGCCAGCTGGGCCGCCGTCCGGATACGCTCATCGCGCTCCTTGAGCCGGGCGGTATCCAGCGCGGCCCCTGTACCTGAGACGAGCTTCGCATCGTACCAGAGGCAGCCTGCGGCGCGCTTGACATGATCACCTGTCGGACCTGCCGCGAACGTCCCCGTTTGCTTGAAGTCATTGGCATAGCGCACAATAAGACGCAGGAGGCGCACCCCCTTGATTTCTACTTCTACGGATTGGGGACGGGCACGTTTTGCCCCCCCCTCCTCCGTAAGCACTGGGTAGAGCGCGGAGCGAATCGGATCCGAACGGAAGAGCAGCTTGTTGTCGCCATAGACCTCGAAGTAGCAGTAACCCGTTCCCCGTTTTGCCTCGTCATCGTCGCGACCGACCATCGCCTGAAAACGTAGGAACTTGCCCTGAATGGGAATTGTCATTCCGCAAATCTCGCCCGGCCCCATGGGGTCATCTTTGACATCCGCTGACATTCCGTGCTCGAAGCGCTTGCCATTGACCAGCACCTTGCGTGGGGAGAAAACCAAGTTGCCGTCGTAGCGCACACCGGGCGCTTTAAACAAGCTCTCCAGCCAGACCTCGCCGCCGGGATTTTCCAGGGGATTGACAGGCACAATAACAACGGAAGGATCTTGTTGCGCGGTAGCACGGACACTGTGAGAAAGTCCGATAAGGGCCACCGCGAAGCGACGACGCGTCATGAGAAACCCTCCAATACGAGAGAAAAGAAACAGTCCACCCGGCAAGATTCGAACCTGCGACCTTTGGCTTCGGAGGCCAACACTCTAATCCGCTGAGCTACGGGTGGAAAGGAACTGGACTGACAGTATACCGCTGGTTAGTTGGCTCCGCAAACGGCTACTGAGGGCCGTTTTTCTGGCGCTTCTCAAGCTTTTGAAGCTCTTTTTTTGCCAGTTGCTCACGTTTCTTTGTGAGAGGCTCCGGCTCCGTGGCGCTTCTCTGCCGAAAGCACCAGACAAGCAGGGCGATCACCCCAATCACTCCCACAGCGATAAACAGATACGAGAGCCAGCCCACCACCAGAGCGAGCAGCCAGAAGACGACCAGAAGCCCCAGGAAGATCAGGATCAGGCGAACAGTGAGAGACATGAACCAATTGTACGGTAATACCGTGTGCTCAGGCGGCTTTTTGTTGGGGAGTCGCCTCTGCCGCCAGAAAACGGCTTAGCTCATGGGCGGGCATGGGGCGTGCAAAGAGATAGCCCTGACCAAAGCTCGCCCCCAGAGCGGTTAAGCGCTCCTGCTGGCTTACTTCCTCAATGCCCTCCGCTGTGACAGATAGCTCTAGGGTCTGGGCCAGTGCAAGAATCGTTCGGATGATCGCCTCATTTTGGGTGACGAACTTGGGATCCGTATGACTCAGGGCACTCACAAAGCTCCGGTCTACTTTGAGTGCCTTCACAGGCAGGCGGCTTAGGTACGACAGGGAGCAGTAGCCCGTCCCGAAATCATCCAAGCTTAACCGAACCCCGAGCTCCTCTAACGCATGCAAGCGGGCAATTCCACTCTCAATATCGCTGAGCAGAATGCTCTCCGTGAGCTCCAAGGTGAGAGCCCCAGGTGGCAGACCCGTCTCACGCAGGGTCTCTCGTACCATGGGGACAAAATCCGCCTCACGGAACTGACGCTCAGAGACATTGACATTAACTTGGAGATGGCGATTCCCGAGCACACCGCGCCACTGAACGGCATCATGACATGCGGCCCGTAGCAGGGCGGCACCCAGTGGGATAATAAGACCCGTCTCCTCCGCGATGGGGATAAAACGGCCCGGTGGCAGGTAGGTACCCTCACTAGTCTGCCATCGGGCGAGCGCCTCGACGGCCACGACCGCGCCTGTCTTTAGGGAGAGGATCGGCTGGTAGTAGGGCTTAATCTCCCCATCGCGGAGAGCACGCCGGAGCGCTGCCTCCAGCTCAAAGCGTTCGCGCGAGTCCTGATCCATGATGGGATCAAAGAACAGATAGCCCGCCTTTCCCAGCCCTTTAGCATGGTGCATTGCCGTATTGGCGTTACGCAGAAGATCACTCGTGCTGCCGGGCTCCCCGAGGGCAACTCCGATACTGGCGGAGAGGAGCAGAGGGCGATCCTGGATTACCAGCGGGGCATTGAGCGCCCGCGTCAGCCGCTCTGCCAGGTTGTTCACCTGCGCAGATGACGGAGCATTCGGGAGAAGAACCGTAAACTCATCGCCACCGAGCCGGGCGATAACACCCTGCTGGCCAACCTCACGACGGAGCCGCTCCGCTGTCGCAATCAGCACCTGGTCGCCTGAGTGGTGCCCAAAGTTGTCGTTGATGAGTTTGAAGTTGTCTAGATCCACAAAGAAGAGGCAGGTATGCCCGTGCGGCTGTGCCAAGAGCTTCTCTATCGTCTCCATGAGCTGGCGACGGTTCGCCAGGCCGGTGAGTGGATCGTGTTGGGCCTGGTAGGCTAGCCGCGCTTCGATCTCTTTGCGGTCTGTAATGTCGGTGCAGACTCCCACCAGGTTCCAGCAGCCCGGTACCAGGCACTGCACCGTGACATCCTCGTTGAGCCAGCGTACGCTGCCATCCTCAAGCTGGATCGTGTATTCCTGGTGGTAGCGTGGCACCTCATCGCGTAGCGCCTGGACTGCTTTTAGCTCACACTGATACTGCTCGTCCGGGCAGCGGGCCTGAAGGAAAGCCTCCTGGAGAGGTTGCTCTTCCGCAAAGGGAAACGGGAGCCATTCCAGAACCGCATGTGGGGCAATCAGGCGCAAGTTCCAGTGGAGGTAAGTATCGAGCTCCTCATTGAAGCTGGGTTGTAAGGGGTTGTGATTCCTGTCGCAGGGCAGCTCCAAAACGGTTGCCTGCCAGAGCAGGCACCTCGCCTGGGAAACGGCACGCTGTAAAAAAGCGGCGTCCTCTATGGGGGTACTGGTGTAACTTTGACGGTTCATCTATTCGTTGTACGACTGTGAGGCTGACGGCTCGTCCTTGAGTCCATTATCGTCTTTTTAAGACACTCTCATTATAGCAAGAGTCAAATTTGTTTTTCAGCGAAACGGGAGGAGGTGATACACTCGGGATCATGCTTCTCACTACCCTTAAACGCTACCCCGACCATAAAAAAGAAAATCTTCAGGCATGGGATAGTGCCGACGAGCTGCTCCTCAAGTACCTGGAATCGTGTGAGCTGACTGATAAACGCGTCCTGATTATCAATGATGCCTTCGGCGCGCTGGCCTGCTCACTCTCGATCCCGGGAGGGGAGCTGACGAGCTACACGGACTCATTTGTGAGCCAGAAGGCGATTTTGCGCAATAGTAGTGGCACGCGCCAGACTCTCTCTGACCTGGAAGCGCTCTCGGGTGTCTATGACTTTGTGCTGATCAAGCTCCCGAAAAACCTCTCGTTCCTAGAAGATATTCTCTGCCGCATCACTGGCCACTTGCGTCCTGGCTCCCGACTGATCTGCGCCGCCATGCTCAAGCACTTAGCTCCGGCCAGCTTTCCGCTGCTTCAGAAGTACATCGGTGAGACCACGACGAGCCTTGCGGAAAAGAAGGCACGCTTAGTTTTTGCCAGCTTTGAGAAAGAGCCGGTGCCGTCGCCGTATCCCTTGGAAGTGGCAATTGAGGGATTCGCACACCCGTTTACAAACCACTCGAATCTCTTCAGTCGTGAGAAGCTTGACTTCGGGACGAAGTTCTTTCTGGCACAGATCCCCCAAGGCGAGTACGCGAAAATTTTAGATCTTGGCTGTGGAAATGGCATTATTGGAATTGCGGCCAAGCAGTGCAATCCCGCGGCACAGATGATCTTCAGCGACGAGTCACGGATGGCCCTGCAGAGCGCCCAGATAAACTACGCTAAGTTTTTCCCCGAAGATACTTCGGCGGGTTTTATTTGGACCAATGGCTACGAAGATCAGGAGCGTGAGTCTGTGGATCTTGTCCTCTGTAATCCGCCCTTTCACCAAGAGAAGACGATTAGCGATCAGATTGCCTGGCAGATGTTCGTGGACGCGCAGCGGGCGCTGAGAGTGGGCGGGACCCTCCGCGTGGTGGGGAACTCGCACTTGGGCTACCACCTGAAGCTCAAGCGCATCTTTGGCAACAGTAAGATTGTTACTCTCAACGAGAGATTCATGATTGTGGATGCCGTCAAGTCCGCCCGAGTGGTACAATAGCGAACCATTGTTTGTTTGGGCGGAGGGCACATGCCAAAGGGAAGTGGACGGTTTGAGTTTGTCGGGCCGACACCCGCGGGCGATCAGCCAAAAGCGATTGCACAGCTTGTCGAGGGGCTAAATCGGGGCGAAAAACGCCAGACACTGCTGGGAGCCACGGGCACAGGGAAGACGATCACCATTGCGAAAGTGATCGAGCAGGTGCAGCGTCCCACTCTGGTGATGGCGCACAATAAAACGCTCGTGGCGCAGCTCTGCACCGAGCTGAAAGAGTGTTTTCCAAACAACGCTGTCGAGTATTTTGTCAGCTACTTCGACTACTATCAGCCCGAGGCATATATCCCGCAGACCGATACGTTCATCGAGAAAGACAGCTCCGTCAACGAGGAAATCAATCGCTTACGCCACTCGGCGACCCAGGCGATTCTCTCACGGCGCGACACGATTATTGTGGCGTCGGTCTCGTGTATCTATGGGCTGGGCTCGCCTAAAGAGTACAAAAACAAGCTGGTCTGGTTTGAGGTGGGCCAAGACTGTGATAGAGACGAGATTCTCCGCCGCTTGGTGAGTATGCAGTTCTCGCGCAACGATGTCGCACTGACACTGGGCACGTTTCGCGTCAAAGGCGACACGCTGGAGATCCAGCCCATCAATGAGGAGATCATCTACCGGATCGAGTTCGACTGGGACACCGTGCGCCGCATCAGCTCCATTGACCCCGTGACTGGCGAGACGCTGAGCGAGCGCGACGAGCTCTCGATCTTTCCCGCGACGCACTGGGTGAGCGACCCGGAGAAGATCGAGGGGATTATCACCAAGATCGAGACCGAGATGGAGGCGCAGGTTAAGAAGTTCGAGGCCGAGGGGAAGCTCATCGAGGCGCAGCGAATCCGCCAGCGCACGAACTTTGATATGGAGATGGTGCGCGAGATGGGGTTTTGCTCAGGGATTGAGAACTACTCCCGCTGGTTTGATGAGCGTGATGCGGGCTCCGCGCCCAATACGCTGATGGAGTACTTCCCCGATGATTTTTTGATTGTCCTCGACGAGAGCCACCAGACCATTCCACAGCTCAATGCAATGTACGCCGGAGATAAAAAGCGCAAGGAAACGCTGATTGAGTACGGGTTCCGGTTGCCATCGGCTGCCGATAACCGTCCGCTGCGCTTCCAGGAGTTTGAGAAGCAAGCCGCACAGATGATCTTTGTCTCCGCGACGCCCTCGCCCTACGAGCGCCAGCACTCCGAGCGCATCGCCGAGCAGATTATTCGTCCGACGGGGCTTGTGGACCCGACCATTATTATTCGCCCCAGCAAGGGCCAGATAGACGATCTAATAGGCGAGATTCGAGATCGCATCGAGAAGCACGAGCGCATTATTGTCACGACCCTCACCAAGAAAATGGCCGAGGATCTCACGGAGTATCTGGTCGAGCTGGGCATTAAAGTTCAGTACCTGCACTCAGATGTCCATACTTTAGAGCGCTCGGAAATTCTGCGTGATCTACGGCTCGGTGTCTATGATGTGGTTATCGGCATTAACCTACTGCGCGAGGGCTTGGATCTACCCGAAGTCTCGCTGGTCGCGATTCTCGATGCCGATAAAGAGGGCTTCCTGCGCTCCGAGACGAGCCTCATTCAGACCATTGGCCGCGCTGCCCGAAACTCCGAGGGGATTGTGTTGATGTACGCCGATAACATCACTGGCTCGATGCAGCGCGCCATTGACGAGACCGACCGGCGGCGTGCCATTCAAGTGGCGCATAACACCAAGCACGGCATCACGCCCACCACAATTAAGAAAGCCATCCAGGATGTCTTAGCGGCCAAGCAAGTCGCCGAGGCCAAGAGCTACTACAAAGTCGCCAAAGACGCCGCCCCGGAGACACTCCCGCTCGATCAGCTTCTTCTGGCGCTCACGGACATGGAAAAAGAGATGAAACAAGCCGCGAAGAACTTAGACTTCGAACACGCCGCGCTTCTTCGCGATGAAATGAGCCGCCTCAAGAAACTCTTGCCAACGGAGATGAAGCGAAAATAGGGCGACCCACAAGAACGTGGGGCGCACGCTTCGCTCCTGGCCTTCGGCCTTAAAGTCGCTCCGCGACATCGTGGCCACAGGCCCGTCAGACCCCCACGTTCCTGTGGGGGGATTTTAGGATATAACACCGCTATGGAAACCCGGATGGAACGTGCGAAGGCACTCTATGCTACTATGGACATGATCTAATGGGAAAATATTTAGAAAAAATAATAGCATCATTTTTAATGCTTGATTTTGATAATAAGAAATCTTTGATAAGAGATATTTCTCAACACAATAATATGGATGTGCATGATATTGTTAATAACTTGAAAAATAAATTTGAAGATTGTGTTTTTGACGAATGTATATGGAATATGTATGATTGTTTTAAAAGGCCAGAGGATTCTTTTAAGATAACGACACTTGCTTGTATTTTAAGTATTATAGATAAAAATAAAGATACTTCGTTCGTACTTGATACTTTTGCAGGAGATAGTCTTGACCATGATGTTTATTGTGGACTTTGGTCGGTAGTTTTTGATTATTCAAATAGTGTTTTTGGAGATTATAAATTAGAATATTCGGAATTGATACAAGGAATGTCAACATTTTTGTTTCATGAAAAATAGAAATTTTTTAATTTAAGACAAATCTTAGAGATTTAGAAATTTTTATAGTGATTCCGAAAAATTTGTGAAAAATTCTGAAGAATTGTGCTATCGGTAAAATTTTTGTAGGAATTCTGGAATAATCCTAGGAATTTCGATAAAATCGTGTAGGTGGGAAATGAGTCCTGCCAGTTACAGAGTAAAGGAGCTAGTTTATGGCACGTCCACGTAGTACCAGCACTATCCTTGATAGTGCGAAGCAGCGCCTCGAAGCGCTCAAGAATATTGACCCCAATTTGGATTTTGGGGGAGGCGTGAGTGTTGCGACTCTCACCGCCGCAGTAGACGGAACCCAGACCAAGCAAACTGCCTATAATGACACGGCAAGCGAGCTGACGGCACGCGCCATTGATCTCGACGATGCTCTGGAGCTGCTACGACAGCTTGACAGCCGAGTGCTTTCCGGTGTGGCTGCGGTCTATGGGCGCAATAGCAAGGAATACGGGATGGTCGGCGGAACACGCACCAGCGACCGCAAGCCCGCTCAGCGCAAACCCAAAGAGCCCACCCCCTAACCCCTGCCCGGCGGGGGGACAATAAGGTATCGGTATCGGAGGCCCATTCATGGGTCTTGTCGGGCGCGAAGCGCCGCTCATAACCCGCTACGCGGGCGGGCCGCTTTAGCCGCCCGTTTCCCGCCCGGACGCGTAACCCCATCCGTTCATCGGGTAAAATAGGAACGCAAGGCCCACGATGACGTTTGTACATCGTGGGCGTTTTTGTTTTTGGGGAGGCAGCAGGATTATGGATCAGAACACGGCGCGGCGCGGGGCGGAGACGCAGCAGAAGGCACTGGAGATCAATCTCACGGAGCGGCTCTACGGCACTTTCGCGGAGATTGGTGCGGGTCAGGAAGTGGTGCGCTGGTTCTTTCAGGTGGGCGGCGCTGCGGGAACCATCGCGAAGTCCATCTCGGCGTACGATATGACCGTCAGCGATGCCATCTATGGGTCGTCGCCGCGCTATGTCTCCCGCGAGCGGCTCCAGACCATGCTCGACTATGAGTTTAACCTGCTGCGGGAGCGTCTTAGCCCGTTGCGTGGCCCCACGACTGACTTCTTTGTTTTCTCCGATACCGTCGCTGCCAGAAACTTTCATGGTACCAATGAGTGCCACGGCTGGATGGGGGTCAAGTTCCAGCGCCCGTTTGAGCTAGAAGCCAGTCAGGTTGTCATTCATGTGCGCATGCTCGACACCGACAATATCAGCCAGCAAGAGGCACTGGGCATTGTTGGAGTTAATCTGATCCATGGTGCACTGTTGCACTTCGACAACCCGGACTTGATCCTGCGTGAGCTGCTCGATAGCCTGACGGCAGAGCGTGTCGAGGTGGACATGGTCAAGTTCAGTGGTCCCGCGTTTTTGGAGATAGATCACCGGCTCATGGCACTGAAGCTGGTGCAGCTAGAGCTCTCCAATGCGGCGCTCTTCTCTGCGGATGGCGAGGTTCTCCAGCCGTCGGAAGTGCTGCGCAAGAAGCGTATTCTGGTGGAGCGTGGCTCGTTTCGGCCCGTGACGCACGTGAATCTAGACATGATCCACTGCGCAAGACAGCAGTTTGGCGATAGTGCAGGCGGCGACGACGAGACCGAGGTGCTTTTTGAGATCACGATGAAGAACTTACTGGTCAGTGGTGAGATTGACTACGCGGACTTTCTGGCGCGTGCGGATGTGCTTGCCGCGACGGGAGCCACCGTGCTGATCTCGGACTACTTTGAGTACTACCGCCTTGCCTCGTACCTTCGGCGGTATACGAAGCTGCCCATCGGGATCACGATGGGCATTCCGAGCCTGACGGATCTCTTCGACGAGCGCTACTACGAGAACCTGGAGGGGGGCATCTTAGAGTCTTTTGGGCGGCTCTTCAAAAATGACCTGCGGCTCTACATCTATCCCCTGATGGATAAGTCTAGCCGTCACCTGATCACGGTTCCCAAGCTCAAAGTGGCACCGCATCTTCAGAGCCTCTATGAACACATGGTGGAGAACGGTCATATCCTAAGCCTTGATTTTTACAATAAAGACTACCTTCACATCTTCTCACGTGATGTTCTGTGCAAGATCCGTGAGAAAGACACCTCCTGGGAGCGTGCCGTGCCTGAGTCGGTCGCGAAGCTCATTAAAGAGCGCGGCTTCTTCGGCTACGAGGACTAGCGCACGGGTGGGGACGGGATTTTAGGGAGCCCTGGTAGTTTCGTTAAGCTGGACAAGCTTGGCAGAACCGGTGGAGTCAGCAAGGCATTAAAGCGCAGGTTGGTTAGTGGCGCAAAGCCGTTGGCCTCGCTCGCCCCGGTGACATACGAGACGCTCACCCCATGCAGGAAGGGCGTCTTAAACGGGAGGGCCTTCTCTGGAACCACCAGTGCTGCGCTTAGCTGCGACTCGAACCGGGCGGGAGTGAAGCCCACCGCCGCTTTCTCGTTCGGGAAGTACCATGCTCGGGATTCCAGTGTGAAGTGAATGGTGTCGGCGATCGTGGGCTGCTCGGTGCGCTTGAGCAGGAAAAAAGGCGGGAAAGTCAGTCCTAGGTTTGGGGCGAAGACACTCGCGGCTTGGTGACGGGGCGAGAGCGCCGTGTTGCGCTTGGTGCGGCTATCGAACTGGATAAAGTTGACGTTGAGATCTCCTCCGAGCAGTGTCCACTGCGAGCCCAGGGTGCCCATGAGCGCCTGCTGGCTCCCCGCCTGGTTCGATGCAAACCCGAAGCGCCCTAGCAAAAGCGTGCTACCGACCAGAGGACGCTCGTAGTGCAGACTTGCGCCGTAGCGCCCGGCCTGGTCAAAGGCATCCGTCGAGATGAGGTTGTCCGTCTCCACCGAGATTTTGCCGAGTGTCTTACTCTCCAGGACACGCAGCTTCGCCCCGAGGTTGAACTGTGCCTGAGTTTTTGCGGGGCGTACACCGCGCGGCTGGTGAAAAACGGGCGACGGTCCCGAGAAAGTTAACTGGAAGGCTCTCTCGGGAGCAGTCGGCTCTTGCTTTTGTGCCAATACGGTGGACTCTTGTGCCAATACGGGAGCTACCAGAAGAAGCGTCCCGAGAACAAAAAGTGGTCTCATGGCGGGGATTATAGCACAAGCGGGGGTTACAGCATCACTTGTCGGACGGAGAGCACGCCATCCAGGCCACGGATGATCTCCGCGACATCGGAGGAGGCTTCCGAATCGACCGAGAGCGCCATGACTGCAGTGCCATCTTTTTCATCGCGGCCCACGTACATTCCGGCGATATTGACACCACCCTCGCCGAGAATGGTGCCGATTTTACCGATCATGCCGGGGCGGTCGTGGTTGCGAACCATGATGTGGTGGCCCTCCGGGCGGAAGTCCACGGGGTAGGTATCTAAAAAGACGATATGCGGGTCGCTCTTGCCAAAAACCGTTCCCGTGACGCCGTGGGTTCCACGGTCGTCGGTGGCCAGAACGGTGAGCTGGCGCTCGTACTCATCGCCGCGTGGCCCCCGCGACTCCGTGACTTTCACACCACGCGAGGCCGCCAGTGCCGGAGCATTGACATAGTTCACGGACTCCCCAAGGGCGGGCATCAGCAAGCCTTTCAGCACCGCCCGCGTAAGATGCACGGTTTGCGCTGTGTCGAACTCACCCTCATAGCGAATCTCCACGGCAGTCACGGAGCCACGTGCGAGCTGCGCCTTGAGGCTACCCATTTTCTCCGCGAGCGTGAGGTAGGGAGCGGTTCTGTGCAGGATCTCCGCTGGTAGGCTGGGCATGTTCACCGCCGCGCGCGCACTGCCGCCCGAGAGCACGGCGACGATCTGCTCAGCGATATCTACGGCAACTCCGATCTGTGCTTCTTCGGTTGAGGCTCCCAGATGCGGGGTGGCGATCACTTTCGGATGCAGTGCGAGTGCATAGTCTGCTGCGATGGGCTCATTCTCCCAGACATCCAGCGCCGCTCCACCCAGCTTGCCCGACTCCAGCCCACGCAAGAGCGCCGCTTCGTCGTAGATGCCGCCACGCGCGACATTGATCAGCCGGACACCGTCTTTCATGACCGCTAGCTGTGCATCGGAGATAAGGCCGGTGGTCTCTTTGGTCTTGGGGACGTGCACCGTGATAAAGTCTGCCCGTCGGTAGAGCGTCTCTAAGTCGACAAGCTGCACGCCCAGCGCATCGGCTTGCTCCTTGCCTAAAAACGGATCGTAGGCAAGAATTGGCATCTCCAGTGCCTTGAGCCGCTTGGCGACCTCGCGCCCGATCTTGCCCAGGCCAATCACACCCGCTGTCTTGCCGTAGAGCTCCACCCCTACGAACTTGCTACGCTTCCACTCGCCCGCCTTCATGCTCTGATGGGCTTGCGGCACGTTGCGGGAGAGAGCGAAAAACAGCGCGACGGTGAGCTCTGCGGCTGCGATGGTGTTTCCCTCAGGCGAATTAACGACGAGGATGCCTTTTTCCGTTGCCCGAGCGACATCAATGTTGTCTACCCCGACACCAGCGCGACCGATGATCTTGAGCTTATGGGCGGCCTCTAAGATCTCCGCCGTCACTTTGGTCTCTGAGCGAACCGCGAGGCCCTCGTACTCCCCGATAATCTCTTTAAGTTCCGCACTGGACAGACCCGTGCGAACATCCACTTCCAGCCCGG
The DNA here is from genome assembly GCA_031387365.1 of Armatimonas sp. Lineage (GTDB taxonomy): Bacteria > Armatimonadota > Armatimonadia > Armatimonadales > Armatimonadaceae > Armatimonas. Next base: position 20,663 of record JANNDD010000536.1, read on the forward strand.
CACGGCGGAGAATGGCAACACCCTCCGCCGCAACTGGGTCACTGACCAAAACTTTAGGCACTATCTTACGCTTCCGTGATGGTAATCGTACGGATCGTCACTGGCGTACTGGGTCGGTCTTGCGCTCCCGTGGGAGTGGTGGCAACGGCATCGAGAACATCCTCGCCCGCCGTGAGCTTGCCAAAAATCGTGTAGCTTGGCGGTAGTGCGTAGTCGGAGTGCATCACAAAGAACTGGCTACCGTTGGTATTAGGACCCGAATTGGCCATCGCGAGTGTCCCCCGCAGGTACTTGCGGCGCACAGGCTCGTCGGCGAATTTATAGCCAGGACCGCCACGGCCCGTTCCGGTGGGGTCGCCGCCCTGGATCATAAATCCCTTGATGACGCGGTGAAAGATCACCCCATCGTAGTAGCCCTCGCGAGC
>JANNDD010000854.1:0-4477 GCA_031387365.1 Armatimonas sp.
GCCACCGCGCCCGAGCTGGAGAGACTCGCGCAGCTCCCCCAGGCCGTGTACGCGCTTCACCTTCCCACCGGCAAGAGTGCCCGAAGCAATGCCCCCTCTCACATCGTCCACGCGATCACCAGCCCCGAGCAGCTCACCGAGCTTCTGCCCCGCAAGCTGGCAAAGAACGCCGAAGGTATCCATAAGCACGTGCTCACCTGCCTGGAGGCTGGCAGGGAGTCTGTGACGATTCAGGCAAGCCCGTATATCAGCGCCAGCGCATGAGACCACCACAGAGAGGAAGGGCTCCCCCTGAGCCCTCCTGAGAGGCCCCCGGAAGGTTCCCCGGTGGGCCTCTTTTTTGTGTCGCTGGCACCGTACTTCTACCGTACTTTTTACCTCTTGAAAAATATACAATCTTTTTTCATAGTATCCATTGACATAATACCATCGTTGGTATATAATTAAAGAATGGAAAAGACAACAACCCCGACCCCGAAGGACGAAGCGATCAGCTTCTCTATCTGCGACGAAAAGAGCGCCACCTGGCTACTCCGCAAACTCCGCATCTTGAGCGAGGAGCGCGACGCGATCAAAGCCGCCACAGGACAGAGGCTCGCGGAGCTGGAGGCAGACGAATCCCGCCTCACGCACCTGTACGGTGAGCAGCTCAAGACGTGGGCACAGAGCGAGAGCGCGGCCAGGCGGCGGCAGACGATCACGCTGCCGCTTGCGGGCATGAGCGTGGGCTTTCGCAAGACACCGGCAGGTATCACGATCACCGACCAGAGCGCGGCCATAGCAGAGGCCACCCTGCGCGGCCTGGTCAAGACAAGCCCGGACATGAGCGCGTACCGAGAAGCCGCGCAAAAGGGGGTGACTTTATTTTTTGGGGAAAATTGTACGCTAAGGAAGCCTCGATTCTCCTCAGCAAAGGCTCTAGCCTAGAATGGCCATCTGTACTCCCCCGTCAGCAGGATGTGGTCCCAGAGCATCGGGGAGAGGTGCGGTAGATATTGCTCTGGGATCGGGGCATTTCTCTCCTTGAGACGCTCTATCGCTTTTTGCAGGTAAACGGTGTTCCAGAGCACGATGGCCGCGACAATCAAGTTAAGAGCACTGGCACGGTGTGTCATCTCCTCGAAGCTGCGCTCCTGAACCATCCCACGACGATAAAAGTAGACTGCCCGCGACAGGTTGTGTTTCTGCTCCCCTTTGTTTAGCCCCACCGTGACACGCTGTCTCAGCTCCGGGTCTTCCAGCCAGTTGAGGGTGAAAATTGCCCGTTCAATCTGTCCAAGCTCATGAAGCGCCCAGGCAACATTGTTACGCTTTGGGTAGGCCGCAAGGCGAGCTAAAATCAGTGAGGCCGTTACGCTACCTTTGCGTACCGAAGCGGCCAAGCGCAGAACGTCCGACCAGTTCTCTCGAATTACTTTCTCTTGAACCGTGCCCCCCAGAATAGAAGCGAGCGCGGGGAAGTCCTCAGCATTGCCCGTGATGTAGATCTTTTTTCCGGTTATGTCGCGAATGCGCGGGGCAAAGCGAAAGCCTTGTAGATGACACATTGCAAAGACCTGCTCCGTGTAGCCATTGGTATCAGTGTAGTGCTCATCTATCTGGATGTCGGACTCGTGGTACATCAGTCCATCAAGCACATGGGTTGCCTCTCGGTCGCCGGTACTGATGACTTTGATGTGATAGGGCGCGTAACGATCCGAGACATGCGTGTAGAAGGCGACTTTAGGTCCACTACCTTTTCGGGCATTGGGCTGGGCGACGCTTTCCCGTCTGCCTCCCACAGGGAAATGCTGACCGTCCGAAGAAGAAGTTGTGCCTTGGCCCCAGAGTGTCGTCAGATCTTGCTTATCGGTAGTTTGTTGACTTAAGGTAAATTGGATGTCAGGAACTTCCCATGACACCACGACTCGACATCGCACCCTCGCCCGTACCCCTAGAGAACTTTGCCGTACACTTCGACCAGCTCTTCTCAAGACGAAACCAACGAGAGAGCTTCAGGCGCTACCTGGAAGGACTCCTTCTGGGACAGGAACGCAACAAAACACTCACCGCACTGGCCAATGCAGAACCCGTTGTCGGGGCGCTTTATGCCAGCGTACAGACCCTCCAATGGTTTCTTTCAGAGTCCTGCTGGCAAGCCAGCGCTATCAACGCTATCCGAAAGAAACTTCTGCTAGAGAATCCCCAAACGGCTCCCACACTCCAAGGAGCACTCGTCATTGATGAAACCGGTGACCGCAAAGACGGCAAAAAGACAGCGCATGTGGGACGACAGTACCTGGGTAGCGTGGGCAAAGTGGACAATGGAGTTGTCTCGGTGACGAGTCTCTATGCCGACGAGCGTCTCTACTATCCTCTTGAGGTGGAACCTTACACACCCGCTCATTGGTTTGATAAAGGCAACAAGGATGCAGCTTTTCGTACCAAACCACAGATTGCCCTGGAGCTGGTTGAGCGCGAGGTGGCAGCAGGAATGCGCTTCAAGGCGGTGGTAGCTGACAGTCTCTATGGAGAAAATGACACATTCGTCTCTGGCTTGGCACAGCGAGAGGGCGACCCCATCGGTTTCGTCTTGTCACTGCAGCGTTCGCATTGCTGGTTGCATCGCGAGGGGGAAGTCGGCTCCTTACTCGAGGCCGCCCAGCAAGCGGGTTGGCAAAGTGTGGAGCAACCGGGGTCTTGGCAGAGAGTAGTACGCACCTTTACCGATGGGCATACTGAGCAGTGGTGGGCTTTAGAGGTGGAGGTAGGGCCATATGGTCAAGGCAAGAACTTTCGTGCCGTGGTTGCCAGCCCCGATCCTACTCTCTTGCCCGAGGCTAGTACTTGGTTTTTGGTCACCAACCTGTCTCTTACCGATGCAGATTTGTCTGAAGTGGTTCGTTTGTATGGACTGCGTAACTGGGTAGAACAAAGCTATAAGCAGGTCAAGCAGGCTCTAGGTTGGGCGCAGTATCAGGTTCGTAGCGATGTTGCGATTCGGCGACATTGGACTCTGGTGATGTGTGCATTCTCTTTCGTCTTGCAGTCTGGAGTCGCTCCTAACGAGGCGATTGTCCCAAATGAGCTGCCCCCGCTGGAAGAATCCGAGCCCCTTGTAGAATCCGAACCAGCGGGTGGAAAAAAAAAGGAGTACCTGCTTGAGGTCGCCTCTATGCGGTTCGCGAATCTGTTGGCCGGTGGCCCTGCGCTTGGTTCGCTCTTGGCTTGAGCCCTGGCTCTTTCTGGATCGCATCTGGAAGGCGTGGAGCGATCTTGCGCCGCCTGAATCGTTGGCTGTCTTAATGGAGAATCTTTGTTTGGGAAAGGGGCTCTACTTGTATGCGAGTTTCTGAGGATAATCCTGACCTGAGTCAACAAACTACCGTTATGCTGAGCATTGACAAGTTGGGCAAGCGAATCAGCGAACGTACTCTCTCGAAAGCAGTTATCAATGACTTGGGCAATACGCCCGTAGGTCATTCCAGGGGTTGCCTCCGCGATTTTGACCTCGCCCAAGTTGGTGGCCTCCGCCAGCAGAGCCGCAAAGAGGGCTTCTTTGTCCTTGGCCGGTGCGCCCTGCCGGAGCATGGTGAAGTAGGATGTGAAGTCTGTCCAACTATTTACCTCCACTAACAGATCCGTGATTTTGACGACTCTTCCCCGTGCTCCGGCCAGAGACGGCAGCAAATCATAGGCACGCTGTGTGTGCTCCTCTGCCTCGGGGGGCACCCCAGATGTGAGCGGTGAGATGACGATTCTTCCCTTCTCTAAACGAACCCCTTCCAGTTTGCCCTCTTCCAGAAGCCGATTGACCCGAACGAGTTTCTCCTGAAGCAACTCGCGTCGCTGTGCCATATACACGGTCAGATCTTGCTCCAGGGGAATTGCTTTCAGAACGTCAGAAACGGCACTTTGAGGAAGCAAATACTCTTCAAAGTCTCGGTACTGTCGGCTCCCCTTAACGAAAATGTCACCGGAGCGGAGGGCATCGCGCAGAGTAGTGAGGACACACAGTTCATAATAACGCCGCTCTATGAGAGGTGCTTTGCTGGTGCTCCCTTGAGCAAAAACGTACTCTTTCCAGCTGTCTTTAACGAACTGAGTGGGAGCATCACTGGGCACTTTGCGGATCTCATCAGCTCCCAGACGCCGTACTACGGGAAGAGCAGCTAGAAGCGACTTCATGGACGAGTGTCCCTTGAACTCAAAGACCTCCAGCATCAGGGGAGCATAGCGGTGGATGGCTCGGTAATGAGGGTCAATATACTCCAGAGGGTTGAAACTCTCTCGTTGGGCAAGCTGCTCTGCTTGAGCGACACTTGCTGCCAGACTCTCCCAGCTCACCACCGACTCAATGGCGGCAAAGGCATCACTTTTTTGCTCTCGTGCCTCGATGAGTACCTTCCCCAGCTTTGCCAGGAGACGGACTTTATCGTTGATGGCGCGACCATTTCGCGTCACCTTCTCCGCCTGAGCGATTTCGGATCGGCGGAAC
>JANNDD010000888.1:0-3099 GCA_031387365.1 Armatimonas sp.
GGGGATTTTTAGCTCTTGCGCTTTGGCGAGCTTGCTGCCCGCTTTGTCGCCCGCCACGAGGTAGTGGGTGTTCTTGCTGACGCTCCCCGATGCTTTCCCGCCGCGCTGGACGACGATCCCCTCGGCTTGCTCGCGGGTGAACTTGGTGAGTGCTCCCGTAAAGACGAAGGTCTTGTCGGTGAAGTCGAAGGCATCGGCGCTGCTACTGTCGGCTTTTTTGGCGGCTTTCGCGCCGAGGAGCTGCTGCGATGCCAGCGCAACGCCAGCAAGGATATGAGCGCAGGGGCCTTTTCTTAATTTCTCGCGCTTGAAGAACGAGCAGGTGCAGCTGGCAAAGCGCACGCGGCCATCGTTGTCTAGGTCCAGCGTCACGGCGAACTTGGCCTCGCGGCGTGTCTCGCCACCACGCACCCAGGCGCGGAACCGGAAGGTCGTATCGTCAGTGCGGGCGGTGAGGGTGGAGAAAGCTTCGTCTTCATCGGTGTCTTTTAAAAAACTCACGCCGCCCGTTTGGACGATTCGCGCCGCTAATTTACTGCGCTGGTCTTCCTCGCTCACGGGTGCGGGGAACGGAAGGAGCTGGCGCCAGCGGTAGCAGGAGTCGGCCAGATCGTACATTGCCATGCCCGTGGCGCAGAGCCGCTGGAGCGCTGCCGTCGCCGTTTCGGTGGAGAGATCCGTGATGTCCTCGGGGACGAGCTTGAGGTGCTTTTCCAGCTCCTGGGATGCCTTGGCGATATCGCCGTCGCTGGCCTGCCCCGTCGCGGCGAGCACATCGAAGCGGGCAGCGCTCGACCAGTCGTTTTTTGTCCAGCCGGAGACTCCGATATCGAAGCGATGGCCGTCGAGCGTGATGCTCCAGTACGACGGCATGCCGGTTCCCAGAAAACGCGCCGTCACGGAGTCGGCGTGCGGCAGTAGATCCGCAAAGGCAAGCAAGCGCCGCCGTCCCCAAAGCCGAATCTCCGTGGCCGTATCGCCGGTAAACTTGTGAACGCGCTCTTTGATCACCGTCCCCCACGGCTCAATCGTAATGGCCGGGCACTCGCCGGGTGTGAGCTGGAATCGTAGCGAGCGTGGGCCGGTCTTCTCCCGCGCACTTTGAAGCGCCGCAAGCACCTCGGCGATGGTCTCGGGGGAGAACTGCACCTCAATGGCAGGATAGACGGCGGCAGACTGAACTTGCAAGAAGCCGCGCACCCAAGTCGGCGGCAGATCAATCTTCTTCTCCACCCGCTCTCCCGCTCCCGTGGCAATGCTCACGCCCTCAGCGGCCACAGAGAGGAACGCGGGCCGGTACGAGCGGATGCGGCGCATCTCATCGGCGAGTGCGCTGGAGTAGTCCACATTGGTTGTCCCATAGCAAACCTTGCCCAGCACATCGAGCTTTTCCCAGGGCACCGTCACCCGTCCATACGACGACTCATCCAAGCTAAAAACCTCGAAGACCACACAGTCCTTGTGCACCGAGACCACGGGATCAAGCACCCACCAGGCGTCCATGTCGTGCTTGCGGAGCCACTGGAAGTACTGGTAGCGCTGGTTGTAGAACTCAACACTCTGGATAGTCCCCTCCAACGGACGGATCTCCTCGCTGAGGTTCTTCAGCCGTCCCTTGAGGCGTGTCTGCTTTTCCTGCAAGCCTGGCAAGGCACGCAGCTTCGCGCCCATCGTGGTGTCCAGCTCCTCTAAGTAGCGCTCCTCGACCCATTTCTGGTAGCCGCTATGATCTTTTTGCTTGCTCCTCAGGTCCGACGAGACGACATTATAAAGCGCTAGCATCACCCGCGCGTAGCTCCGGCTGTCTAAAATCTGCGCAGTAAGCTGCACGCCGGGCCGCGATGCCTCTGCCGTGAGCCCCATCCGAAGCGCCCCCGAGTCATCAATGCCTGCCTGCGAGGGCCGTGCGTAGTTTTGTGTTACTTCCATAATATTCTTTCGCTCCTACCCAGCCGAACCACACCGCGTACTCACCACGCGTACCCACCCGCCTGAACCCACCCGCCTCGTTCCTCGGCACCCTCCCTCAGGGCAGGGAGGGAAAACCCCCTCCTAGCTCCCCCTTTCCCTCTCCCTTCCTTCGTAGAGGGAAGGGGGCCGGGGGGATGGGTTCAAACCCTCAACCCCTCGACCGTCTCTCCTGCCAGAGCTCTCTTAGTAAGCTGCACCAGTGCCCACTCGGCGTCACGCGTGCTTCCTGCCCCTCGTGCGAGGGCGAGGAGGGTCGCGACATCTACCTGAGAGTCGGGCGCGGCGTTTTCTTGGCGCGTTTTGACGATCTCTTTGGCCCGACGCGATTTATGACGTGCCCGAAGCACGGTTCTATCAAATCCGGGTGCGGGTACGCCCCCCGCAACCTCGGCGGCGAAAGCCTGCATGTCGGGCTCGTCATGCTCAAAGAGTGCCAGTGCAAACCTCTCACCCGTGAGCGCTTTTGCCGTCGCGAACTGCCGTCCGTAGACGCGCACAGAGTAGACCGGGCTATCACAGAGCGCGAGCGCACGGTTTTCGAGATCCTCGGGCGCACTTGCCTCAAACCAGCGCTTACCGACAATCACGCTCCCCGGAATCTCGCACTCTAGGAGGCGCAGGGCAAAGGCAAGGCGCAGCGTACGCCGCCCGACGATCTCCAGCGCGGGAGTTCGCACATCGACAAGCACGTGGGTGGCAGCCAAGAGCAAGAGCCCCTCGTCGGCTTCCAGCGTAGGCCAGTGCCGCACCAGCCAGCGGCCCAGGAGCGGCCCCAGCGCGGACTCACGGATTCCAAGCAGGCGCCAGGCATCGTCACAAGTGAGCAGGCACTCAGTAATCACAGCGTCATTGAGGACGCGGGCTTCCAGATTTCCTGTCGTATCGTTTTTTAGCGCTTCGGGCAGGGCGCTCCAGAGCTCGGAGATTCCCAGCCCCTCGCGTAAATTACGCACCCAGCCATCGCGAATCCGGCCCCAGACACTCGCATCCGCAGCGGCGATCAGGCGCAGTGTGGCAGTAACGGGAAGGGTTTGTGTGAGCGAAGTAAATGCCTGTGCATCGAGCAACCCCACTAAAAACGGACGCTCCGTCAGAAGGCGTGCGAGTTCATCAGCCGTAAAGCCTGCC
>JANNDD010000900.1:0-2321 GCA_031387365.1 Armatimonas sp.
GCGCAGCCCTCCAGCCGCCGCGAGCTCGGCGAATGCCGCCGCCCCCTCGGCGTGGATCGTGAGACCGGGCAGCGCAGCGTAGGCCGGGTCAGACTTAGGGAACCGCACGGGTTTAGGCGTCACACCCAGCCCGCGCAGCACTGTCAGGACTTCTTTCTGCGCCCCACTGGCTCGCTCAAAGCCCGCTTCATCGAAGCCGACTCTCAGGCCCGAGAGCTTACTCTCCGGCTTCCAGGTAAACGGAATATTCTCCAGCACGCTGTCATCCAGGCCATCAGGGCCGTTAATGGCGGCAAAGACGAGGGCGCAGTCCTCCACGCTCCGGCAGATCGGGCCGATCTTGTCCATGGTCCAGGAGAGCGCCATCGCGCCGTGGCGCGAAACGCGGCCAAAGCTGGGGCGCAGACCGGTTGCACCGCACTCGCGGCTGGGGGAGACGATACTGCCGTAGGTCTCGGTGCCCAGGGCAAAGCCCACCAGCCCCGCCGCCACCGCGCTCGCCGAGCCTGCCGATGACCCCGACGAGCCACGGGTGACATCCCATGGGTTGCGTGTGATTCCGCCAAACCACACATCCCCCATCGCCAGTTCCCCCATCGAGAACTTGGCACACAGCACCGCTCCCGCATCGCGCAGGCGCACCGCCACCGTGGCCTCCAGCTCCGCAAGCACCTGGTTTTTATACGGCGGAGCGCCAAACGTGGTGCGGGTGCCCTTGACAAAAAATAAGTCTTTGAGCCCAAAGGGAATGCCATGGAGTGGCCCACGCCACTTCCCTGCCGCGAGCTCTTTATCCGCCGCCTCCGCCTGTGCAAGCGCCGTGTCCTCTAGCAAGGAAACGACGCAAAGTAGGCGCGGCCCGTAAGTCTTGAGGCGCTCCAAGTACATCTCGGTGAGCTGACGTGAGGTGATTTTCTTGCTGACTAAAAGCTTGGTGAGAGTCGCGACGCTCGCAAAAGCCAGGCTCTTCACGTCGCCGCTAAACGTGGGCATCTTGCTCTTCGAGAGCTTCACTTCACTCTTGCCTGTAGGGAGCGTCACCCCCGCGATCACGGGATTGAAGTGAAACGCGGGTGGCAGATTTCCGATCAGTGGGCTGGTTCGTACCGCCTTTAAGTTCTTCTGAAACTCCGCCATCCGACTGAGTAGCTGTGTCCGCTCCGCCTCCGTCGTCTCCCGCCCAATCAGCCTATCTGCGGCAAGCAGATCACTCTCGGTAAGTTTTTCACTTTTCATCGGCTCCTGAGCCTGCGTTTCACCCACAATAGCCCCCACAGTTGCCACGGCGGCGCCGGTCACCATCTCTCGCCGACTTATTTTTTTCATGCCGCATTTTAGCACGCGGGCAAGAGCTTGCGATATTGCTCTCGTCAGTGGTTGCAAAGCCACCAGGCACAGAGATAGTGCGGTGTAGCGCAGCGGCAGCGCGACGGCCTCATAAGCCGAAGGTCATGGGTTCGAGTCCCATCACCGCGCCTTGGTGTGTTTGTGGAGGTGTAGCTCAGTTGGTAGAGCGGGAGTCTGAAGCGCTCCGCGTCGTAGGTTCGAACCCTGCCGCCACCATTTGGATTTGTGTAGGAGCGTAGCTCAGTTGGTAGAGCAGGAAAGCCCGTTTCCGCTTTTTGTCTGGAAGTGATTCCGGGCCGTAGGTGACGGTTATCGATTATTACTCGCCTGGTCGTGGGTTCGAGTCCCACCGCTCCTGTTTAATCGCCCCCATGAACGGGGGCGTCTTATTGACGCTTCGCGACACAAAGGGCGTGCCGCCCATACGAATTTATGGGCGGCACGCCCTTCGTGTCGGAGCCTGCGAGGACAACAAGACCGGGTGCCCTCTGGGCGCGTTCATGGGGGCGAACGACACGATAAGGAGAAAACGAAAATGAGCTACTTAAAGAACACACTCAATAAGAACATCACGCCGCAGAATCAGCCGATTCCGGGCAGCAAGCAGGTGCAAAACTCAGCGGGGGGCTATAGCTTCCCCGTGGACAACTGGACACGGCTGGAGCGGTTCTTGGTGCTCGGTTCTGAGGGTGGCTCGTACTACGCGACCCAGCAGACGCTGACGGCGGAGAATGCTAAGGCGGTTCAGGCGTGCGTGAGAGCCGACGGTCTTCGGGCTGTGAAAATTATCGCGCAGATCTCGGACGCGGGCCGTGCGCCCAAGAACGATCCGGCGATCTTCGCGCTGGCCATTGCGGCGTCCGAGGGCGTTTATTAGTCGCGTACGTCGGGGCTGGCGGTGCTCCCGACGGTCTGCCGCACGGGGACGCATCTGTTCCACTTCGCGCAGTTTGTGGAGGGCATGCGCGGCTGGG
>JANNDD010000951.1:0-9563 GCA_031387365.1 Armatimonas sp.
GCTTCCCTACGTACCGCAGAACGTCTGGTAGCCGCACGCGCTGGCTGGTGCCGGTTCGTGGTACTTGCTTGGCTCAAGGTGGTGGTCGTAGGGCTGGGCGAGAACTTCCAGCAGGTTTTGCAAGGGCTCTAGGTTGTTGTCGTTCTCGGCGGCGGCGAGCGCCTCCTCGACGAGGTGGTTGCGCGGGATCACAGTGGGGTTTGCTGTCTGCATGAGGGTGAGCTGTGCGGCGGGGGAGCTTGGTTCACGACTCAGGCGCTCTTGCCAGCGGGTATGCCAGGCAGCAAAATCGGCGTTTTTGTCGGTTGGATCATTGAGCGTGCGGAAGGTGTTGGTGAAATCGGCTTCGGTCTGCTCCATCCACGTGAGCAGCGATTCAATCAGCGCTGCGTCTTCAGGCTCTTCGGTTTGTAGCCCGAGTTTCTGCCGCATTCCGGTCAGCCAGGCTTGCTCGTAGAGATCGGGGAAGGTATTGAGCGCCTCCATGGCTACTGCAACGGCTTCGTCTTCGGTGGCGCTGAGAAGCGGGAGGAGTGACTCGGCGAAGCGGGTGAGGTTCCAGTGGGCCATAGCGGGCTGGTTGCCGTAGGCGTAGCGCCCGTTTTCGTCTATGGAGCTGAAGACCGTCCCAGGGTGGTAGGTGTCTAAAAAGGCGCAGGGGCCGTAGTCAATCGTCTCGCCGGAGAGCGCCATGTTATCGGTGTTCATGACCCCATGGATAAACCCGACACACTGCCACTGCGCGATCAGAGTGGCTTGGCGGGCGAGCACCGCGCGGAGAAAGGCGGGGTACTTGTCGGACGCCTCGGTGAGCTCGGGGTAGTGGCGGCCGATGGTGTAGTCTGCCAAAATACGCAGATTTGCTTCGTCGCGGCGGGCGGCGGCGTACTGGAAAGTGCCCACGCGAATATGGCTACTCGCCACACGGGTTAAGATCGCACCCGGACGTCGTGTTTCCCGCTCGATCTGCTCGCCCGTGCGAACCACGGCAAGGCTGCGTGTCGTGGGAATCCCGAGCGCGTGCATGGCCTCCGAAATAATATACTCGCGAAGCATGGGGCCCAGCGCCGCGAGGCCGTCGCCGCGCCGGGAGTAGGGCGTGCGGCCCGAACCCTTGAGCTGGATGTCAAAGCGGCTACCATTGGGCGTGACATGCTCGCCCAGCAGAATTGCCCGCCCATCACCGAGCATCGTGAAGCCGCCAAACTGGTGCCCGGCATAGGCTTGGGCGATAGGCTCCGCACCTTTGGGAAGCGCTTTGCCCGCAAAGAGTGGAGCGAGCTCACCGTCTAACTGCAATCCCAGCACCGTGGCGAGGCGCTCATTGAAGAGAACTATGTGTGGCGCACGGGCCAGAGCAGGAGTCGCTTTCTCGAAGAAAACGTCAGGGAGGCGAGCGTAGGTGTTGTCAAACTGCCACGAGGGAGAACTCATGCCTCCGAGTGTACCCGTTTCTGGGCATACGTCCGTTCGGCAGGAACCATCACCAGCTCGCGCTCGGGGAAGCGCAGGGCGGCCAGAAAACCCCCAAAGACACAGCCACCATCGAGGTTGACCGTATTGTTGACGAAGCGAATCTCGTCCTGGGGGGTGTGGCCATAGCAGATCAGCGCACCCGCCTCGCCGTTTTCGCGGTCGGTAGCCCAGTCGTGGCGAATCGGCATCCCATTGGTCTCAAAGCCGCGCACATCCCCGAAGCGTGTGAAGCGCGTGATAAAGTCGCTGCTCTGGCCCAGCATGTCGTCGCGAATCCCCGCGTGCGCGACCGCGAGCGTGCCGTTCGCCAGCACGAGGTGCACCGGCTGCGGAGCCAAATACGCCAGAATATCCAGCGTCAGGTGCTCCCGGTCTTTTTCGGGCATGCCGAGAAGCTGCTCCTCAGTGAGATCCAGGCCGTGGGTGCGCTGGACTTTCCCACCCTGAAGCATCCGAAACAGCTTGTCATCGTGGTTGCCCGGAACGAAGAGAGCAAGATCTTTGGCTACCAAGTCACAGACGAAACGCAAGACTCCTGGCGAGTCCGGGCCACGGTCTGCCAGATCACCGACAAAGACGGGGACGCGGCCCGTGGGGTGTGTGCCCTCGGCGGAGTACCCGAGTTTTTCGAGCAGTGTCTGTAGCTCGCTCAGGCAGCCGTGCACATCGCCGATCACATCGAAGGCAGGAGCCGTGAGGGCTCCGGGCGTGGTCTGAACAGTCGCACTGTCCATCTGCTCGGGCGTGAGGATATGGATCCCGGCGAGGCGTGTGTCTCTGGGCAGCTCCCGAAGTGCCTGCTCCAGTGTGGCCCGGTGGCGTGTGACGACGCGCTCGCCGACGGAGCGCTCCGTACGCTCGGCATCACGACGAATCGCCTCGTCTAGGGGGACATCGAAGGCGACGACATGCACAGGCACACGGGCCGCATGGGCGAGCGCGATCAGGCGATCTCGTGCGCTCGGCTTGAGCGCGGTTGAGTCTGCCACGGTCAGCCGCCGGTTCTTGAGACGTAGCGCAATCCACTGGTGAAACAGCGCAAACGCATCGTCGTTTGCGCTCTGTGACGCGGCATTGTCCACAACCATCTCGCGGCAGCTATCGCTGGAGACAACCTGCGAGGCGCGAAAGTGTCGCAGCGCCCAGGTGGATTTACCCGAACCCGAAGCGCCACAAAGGACAATCAGGCAGACAGGGGGAAAGCTCAGAGTCATCGTAAGGATTGTATCGTCTGGCAAGGGCGCGGTGGTAAAGGGTGTCCCCCCGGTTGGAGCGGGGGGAGTGGAGAGCGTCGCAAGCTCCGCTACGAAGGCCGTTCCGGCCATACTGAAAAATAAAGAGAAGATTTTGTTAGATTCGCTACTTCTCACCCGTTCTACAGGTGTGAAATTAAGACAACGAAATCATACTGAGCTGGTGCTTCATCTGGTCTGGGCAACTTGGAAGCGTATGCCCCTCATCGCTGACGAAGATTTGGAACGCTGTCTCTGGCGAACGATACAGGCAGAAGCTGAGGCAAAGGGCTGTAGCGTACTGGCAATTGGGGGAATGCCTGATCATATCCATCTGGTTTTGGTGCATCCCCCAACTCTCTCTGTCTCGAAGCTTCTGAATCAGCTCAAGGGAGTTTCCTCATCGGTTGCACGGGCGCGGCTTGGAACGGAGTCCTTCTTCCAGTGGGCAGAGGGCTACGCCGCTTTTTCACTTAGTACCACCCACTGTCGGCACGCAATTGCCTATGTCGAGCGCCAGAAAGAACATCATTCTCTCAATGATCTCTGGGAACGCTGGGAACGAACTCCGGAAAGTGATTCTGCTTAATGGCCGGAGCGGCCTTCACAGCGGAGCCTGCGACGCTCTCCACTCCCCCCGCTCCAACCGGGGGGAGGAACTACACCCACTCAATGCTGGCATCAGGGAGAGCTTGGTTGAGCTCGTCGCAGACATCCTGCTCTTTGACATCCGGGCGCATTCGGAGGGTGACAAGGAGCATCCGGCGGCTATCTGGCAGATCCTCGGTCTCAAAGGCGGAGACGGTAGCTCCCGCCTCTGTGATCGCAGTGAGCGCTGCACTGACCGCGCCTTTGTGCCGGTTGATGGTGATCGTCAGAGTGGTCTGTCGCTCGTTTCTGTGGATGAGGTTCTCTGACCAGCGGCCCACGGTGAGGGTGAAGAGCACCAGCGCCGTCGCCAGGGTCGCCGAGGCGGCATAGAGCCCACCCGCGCCACAGGAAATTCCGACCGCCGCCACGACCCAGACCGTCGCCGCCGTGGTGAGCCCACGCACGGAGAGCCCACGCCGCAGGATCACGCCCGCGCCCAGAAAGCCAATTCCCGTCACCACCTGAGCCGCAATACGCCCTGGATCGCCGTTGACGAAGTGAATTCGCGTGAGCAGGCACGCTCCCAGACAGACGAGGACATGGGTACGCAGGCCGGCGGAGTGATTGGTCGCCTCGCGCTGCGCTCCAATAAAACCGCCCAGTAGCGATGCCAGAACGAGGTAGCCCGCTTCCACATAGAACGCTAGGGCTTGTGACTGCTGTAAGTAGTCCCACAGAGGACGAAGACTCATACGACGATTGTACCGCTACACTCCGCGCTTGGGCTATACTGGCCGTATGCTCGAACTGGCGAAGCTCTATGCGACGATTACCTACTTTCATCCTACAGCGGGGGCAAGCTGGTCGGAGGCTACCGAGAAACACTTCCCCAATGTTCTCAGGCAGCCTAACCGGGAAACGCTGGGTATGTGGCTGGCAGGATTGGGGGATCCTGCGACAGGCATCATTGAACCCGAGAGTGCCGACGGGGCTGCGGCAGCGGGCTACACGGCGACCACCCAGGAGGGTTGGCCGACTCTAACACTGCCAAACACGGCCTGGCTCCTTACACCCGAAGGGGAGGAGCGCTTTGTCACGTTCCTGCGCGATGCGGCGCGTGCTCCCTGTGCGCTCTTTGATCTACGGGCCACCGCGCCCGTCTCACGCAGAGCTGCGGAGCACCTGGCCGCCTTAACCGGGGGGATCGCAAAGCCTACACTCACCCAGCGGGCACACTACGGGAAAGTGCCCGAGGTGGAGAGTACGACAGGGGACTTTCGGACGGGGTGGGTGGTGCGTGATGCCCAACTGACAGTGCGCCGCTGGCCACGCACGGCCTTTCTCCTGACGCGCCATACGCCGCTGCCTCCGTTTGCGCTGGCTCTGGCACAGCTCGGCGATGCGGCACTTTTTTTTGAAGGCGATGGCGCATTTCAAGAGTGGGCACCCACCGCGACGCTTTCCCTTTCCAACGGTCTCTCGGCTCGGGTTCGGGTAGGGATTAGTGAGCTTCCCCCTGTGATCCGCACGCACGATTCCCTAACAGAAGCCCTCGTCTGGCTCAAGGAAATCCCCCTTCGCAGCGAGGAACGAGCGAATGCCGGAGGGGGAAAGATTTTGCAGGCTCCGAAAACGCGGCTCCATGCTGCCCTTCGGCTCTGGAGTGCGCTCTGGCTTCTGCACCCGAGTCGTGAGACACTGCAGCCGGTGTGGGAGCAGGCCTGGCCCGGGTTTCTCGCGCAAGTGCAGGCCGCCACCGATGCACCTGGTTTTCACCGGGCCGTGCGGCGGCTCCTGCGGCTCACGCGCGATGGCCACGCCGTGACACTAACGCCGCTCGATGGTCTGCTCTTTGGTCGTATGAGCGCTGCCGTGCGGCTTCAGACCGTTGAAGGAAAGCCCATGGTCGTGGCGATCCGGCACCCCGCCGCCGCTGCGGGGGGCGCGAAAATCGGAGACGTGGTAGTGGCTGTGGACGGCGTACCCGTTCTGCAGCGGCGCAAGCAGCTAGAGGGCTACCTTGCGGCAGGGACACCTCAGGCGCGGGAGAACTACCTGAACAACCGACTTCTGGCAGGCAACGAGGGCAGCAATGCGCACTTAGCTCTGGAGGGGGGCCAAAGTATCGTGGTGCCTCGCTTGCGGACAAGCAGTAAGGAGCGCCGTGGTGAGACGGTGCGTATTCTGACGGGCGGGACTGTCTACGCGGATCTGGATCGGCTGACCCGCGACGAGATCGCGCCCTTTTTTACTCACTTTGGCAGTGCCCCCGCCCTGATCTTCGACCTGCGGGGCTACGTCGACGAGACGGCGTGGGAGCTGGCTCCGTATCTGGCTCCCCGCCCGAACCTGGTGGCAGCAAAGTTTGTTCGGGCCGTCGCGCTCCCCCCTGAAGAGGGTGAGATTGTGGGGCGCTACCTGGAGGAAGTTTTTTTCCAGCGCCTGCCGCCACGCACAGGGCAGAAGCAGTACCGAGGGGAAGTGGTGGCACTGATAGATGAGCGCACCCAGAGCCAGGCGGAGCACACCGCACTCTTTCTCCGCGCCTGCGGCGCCACTCTCGTCGGCTCCCCGACGGCGGGTGCGGTGGGGGATGTGACCAACATCGCCCTCACCGATGGTATTGTGGTGCGCTTCTCGGGTCAGGATGTCCGCTTCCCGGATGGCACGCGTGTGGCGGGCGTGGGCATTCAGCCCCAGAGACTCGTACGGCCCACCCGGAAAGGTATCCAGGCAGGCCGTGATGAGGTCTTGGAAGCTGCGCAAAAAGCGCTTACTTCACACGGGTGAGGGTCTGAGTTGTGGTTCCACTCGTCAATGTCAGGGAGTCGCCTTCCTGCTTCCAGGTATTGGTGGACTGCCGACTATTTGCAGGGAGCATATTGAGAACCATAGGAGGCGTGCTGGACGTCAGGTTCATCTTGAGCTGATCGCCCTCCGCGCTCCAAGTACCCGCTAGCTGGACGGAATTGCCCATTACGGAGGCGGTGACCCCGAGCTGTCCGCCGTCTTTGATATCAATTGTGGCAGGGATTTTATTCATACTTCCCGACCACGTCCCGACCGGAGTGGGTTTTTTACAGCCTACCGAGAGAATCAAGGCAGGGACAATAAGCATCGCTGCTACGTTACCAAATCTCATGAACTATTCTCCTAGCCGCCCGTAGCGACTTTGACAAGGGTGGGGCGGAGCACCTTACTGCCCAGCATGTAGCCGCGCTGGAGCTCCTCGACGATGGTATTCTCCGGATGGCCACTCTCCTCGTCGCGGAGAACGGCATTGTGTAGGTTTGGATCAAACGGCGTTCCGGGCGTTCCAGGGATCACCAAGACACCCTCACCGACGACGACTTCACCAAACTGCTTGTAGATTGCATTGACACCTACCACCAGCTTCTCGTAGTCGTTGGTCTGGGAGGCTGCGACCAGAGCCCGCTCGAAGTTATCTAAAACGGGCAGAAGCTTCTGGATCGTTTCCTCGATCAGGTAGCTCCGTAGGCTCTCGCGCTCCTCTTCGGTGCGGCGCTTCAGATTCGAGAAGTCCGCACGAGCGCGTAGGAAATCACCGCGGGTAGCTTCGAGCTCGGCGCTCAGGCCCTCGACTTGCCCTTGAAGCCAAGCTACATCCGTGGTTAGGCCCTCCTGAGTGGCAGTAGAGGGCGCACTATCGGCATCAAACTCCGCCCCTGGTTCCGTGGGGGCGTTACTATCATCGGTCATGGAGTCTCCGTTGAGATTTTTGTCGCGTTTAAAACGGGAAAACACGTTGTTAGTTTACCGCAATTTTTTGCGGAACAGATAGGCGACAAACGAGCCTAGCCCCGCAAATTTGTAGCTCGGGTCTATGTACTTCTCGATCACGTAGAACGCAAAGTAGTAGAGTCGGCAAAATGACCAGATTCCAATGCCGAGCAGTGCCGCTACCCGCACCGACGGAAACTCAACTAAGATACCGGTCAGCGAGGCGCATCCCGCCACGAGAAACAGCGCCGCCTTGAGATACATCAGGCGTGGATCTTTCAAATCTCCCATGGATTTACTGAACGTCGCGAGAAGTAGAGCGGTTACGGGTAAAATACCCCGATGCCTTTTTCTCCGTCCACTTTTTCTCCGTCGCGCCTCTTAGTCGTGAAGCTTTCGTCGCTAGGTGATGTGGTGCACACGTTGCCGCTGATCGAGGCACTGCGGCTGGGACTAGGGCCGGAGGTGCATCTGGCGTGGGCGGTGCGAAAAGCTTTCGCGCCGCTAGTGATCAACAATCCCCATCTCAGTGCGGTGCACGTCCTTGAGGAGAAGAGTTTCTCGGCGACTTTGACATTCGGGAAGCGGCTGCGAGCGGAGCACTTTGACACGGCACTCGATCCGCAGGGGTTGTTTGTCTCCGGCTTGCTGACATTTCTCAGTGGCGCTCCCCGTCGGATCGGGTTGGATAAAAATCGTGAGGCAAATAAGCTCTTTCTCACCGAGGCCAGTATCGCAAGCACGCACCGAGCGCACCAGGTGGAGAAACTCTTGGGGTTCTGTGACGCGCTCGGAATTCCTCGACTTGCACCGCGTGTGCAGCACTACCTGGTGGGAGCTGCGCCGCGCGAGAAAACCTGGGTGGGGTGCATCATTGGGGCGAGCACGCCCGATAAGACCTGGCCGCTCGCGCACTGGAAAGCACTTGTGGCAGAGCTTGAGACGCGCGGCCTGATGCCTGTTCTTTTTGGCGGGCCGGGAGCTGAGGCCGAGGCGGCGGCCCAAGTGGCGCTCTCTTGTGGAGGCTGTCTCAATTTAGCGGGAAAGACCAAGCTCCCGGAGCTTGCCAAGGCCCTTGCTCGCTGCGCGGTGGTGATCGGTGCCGATACCGGGCCGCTGCATCTCGCTGTCGCCGTGGGCACTCCCGTGCTCGGCCTCTATGGTGTTACCGACCCCGTCCGCACTGGCCCTACCTGGGGGCCAGCTCCTGCTGTTGTTTTGGATGCCGTTGAGAAAGAAGCCCCGCCCGAGAGCCGCCGCCCGCGTCACGGCACTATTCCCGATGCGCTTGCCCGAATCTCCGTTGAGGCGGTGCGAGATGCCGTGCTGAGGCTACTGTCATGAGGATCTGTGTGGTTCGGCTGGGGGGCATGGGCGATATTCTGCTCGCCACTCCGACACTTCGGGCGCTGGCGGCGCACTATCAAACCGCTCAGATTGACTTTGTGGTCGGGCCAGGGATGGAGGCCGCCGTCGCTGGGCTGCCCTACACGGCGCGCATTCTTGCCTTTGATCGTAAGAAACACTGGGGCGCAGGGCTTCCTGGCTTTCTGAAAACGCTCCGCGCCGAAGGGGGCTATGATTTGTTCCTGAACTTCCAGCCCAGTATTAAAACACTGGCGCTGGCGGTGCTGGCGCAGCCCAAACAGACGATTGTCTTTAAGAAAGATCGCCGCAAGCAGCTCGATACAGGGCGTGTTCGCCATGCCATTGACGACTTCGCGAAAGACGTGCGCTCTTTAGGAGTCATGGTCACGGACCGTCAGTTAGATTTCTTTGTGCCCGAGTCGGCCCGCCAGTCGCTTGCCGCGAAGCTAGATCTGACCACGCCCTACATTGCGATCAACCCGGCGGGCACGCGCGATATCAACCGCTGGCCGACGGAGCGCTTCGCGCAGCTTATTGAGCGGCTGGACTCTTTGGGGCGGCGGGTGCTGCTGCTCGGCGGGCCGGGCGATGTCACGCTCGCACAGGAGATCGTGGGGCAGAGCAAAGCGCCTGTTGAGAATCTGGCGGGGAAGCTCACGGTCAAGGAGCTGGGCGCACTTCTCGAAAGAGCGGCGTGTGTCGTGACCGGCGACACAGGGCCGCTGCACATCGCCTCGGCGGTAAAGGCTCCGATTGTCTGTCTTTCCGGCGCGGCGGATCCGGATCGCACTGGCCCAACTCGACCCGGCGATCTGGTCGTGATCAACCGCGCACTAAGCTGCGTGCCGTGTCAGGCGCGCTCGTGCAGGCGCGGCGATATTGCTTGCATGACGCAGATGCCCGTAGAGTGGGTGCTAGATGCCATAGAAAGACGAGTGAAGTAAGCAGATGACACGCGAAGCATTTGCCGCTCAAGCGGCGCAGCTAAAGTCCGAGGGCAAGAAGGTTGTCTTCACCAACGGCGTTTTTGATATCTTGCACGTGGGGCACTTGCGCTACTTGCAGCAGGCGCGTGCGCTGGGCGATGCGCTGTTTGTGGGCGTCAATGCCGATGCGAGCGTGCGGCGCTTAAACAAAGGCCCCGAGCGCCCGATC
>JANNDD010000985.1:0-2902 GCA_031387365.1 Armatimonas sp.
AATACATCCATAAAAGCCATAATGTCTCCGTGCTGCTCTACCATCTGGTATTTCCTACGAAGTATCGCCGCGCGATTGTGACGGCTCCTGTTGAAGCGACACTTCGAGACATTTGTGGTTACATGGAATTGTGCTATGAGATTTGGTTTTTGGAAATCGGTAGTGATCGCGATCATGTTCATTTTCTAGTTCAAACGGTTCCTACGATGAGTCCTTCTGCTTTGGTTCAAATGATAAAGAGTATAACGACGCGCGAGCTTCGTTCTCGTCTTCCTGGTCTTCGTAAAGAGCTTTGGGGAGCTTCTTTTTGGTCAAGCGGGTATTTCATTACTTCGGTTGGTGCTCATGGTAACGAGGATACTGTGAGTCGTTATGTCCGTGATCAGGGTCAGGGGGATGAGTACCGTGTTGTGCAACGCTGTGCTCCCGACTCTCGTCAACTGGAACTGTTTTCAGATTAGGTCGTCTCGGGGCTACGATACCCCGGAGCTTGCTCCGGTCGGAGGATGTCATTCTGCCCTATGAAGAGGCATGCGAATACCTGTCAGGCAGTTGAGCACGAGAAAACAGGTAGTTGAGCACGAGAATATTTGAACTTGGGAGAGGCTCTCGTAGAGGGCGCGAAAAAAAGTTGTAGAGGGCGCGAAAAAAAAGTTGAATTATTTTTGCTCCAGGTGCTTACCTTTTGCGAAGTCATTTCGTTTTTATTAGTAAGGGAAAAAGAATACTAACAGATCTCTAGCCGCAGCCCCCCGTAGGGTGGCCCTTCCAGAGACCGCGTTGGTTAGTACGGTGGGCTATGTATAGCGTGGTTGCAAATGTATAGCGTGGTTGCCTCGGAGCATTTTCATGCGCCTCGTCGCGTTGGTCCTCTTGAGGGGGCGACGCATACGGGGACGGCTGGTACTCCTGGTGGAGGCCCTTATGTGGTGCTCTGGTTTGTTGTTTCTGGTGAGCGAATAGATCGGGCTGCCTATAAGACGTTTGGGTGCCCCGCCGCAATTGCGTCGGCGAGCATGGTTGCGGAGCTGGTGGAGGGGCGTTTGGTGGAAGCTGCTTTGATGCTGACAGAGTCCGAGTTGATACAGGCATTGGGCGGACTTCCAGAAGGTAAGGAACATTGCCCTAAACTAGCGGTTCAAGCACTGGTAGCAGCATTCCAGTAAGAACGATGTGGCAGAAGAATAGTGCACACGAAGCAGAAGAATAGTGCACACGAAGATCGTGGCTGATGCAGCACAAAGATCGTGACTCAAAGTTGCGGAGGTTAATAAATTGGGAATTTTAGGCGTAATTACAGGAAGTACAGCCAACGGCATTGCCCCAGGGGGATCTGTCGGCTATCCCTATAAAACAACACCATGGCAGCCGTCCTGCCCGACTCTTCCGATCTTTCCTTCGCCTGATGCTCCTTCGCCTGGTGGGGGAAGCTGCGGTAGCGATTGTGGCGATGGGGCGGGTTCTGTGGTCTCGACAAATCGTGCCTGTTCGGCAGATAACCCGCCTTTGGTAGATCCACTGAGCATGGATTTACAGGGACAATTTGGCGATACCTTGACTGCCAAGTCTTTCAATCTGGCGCTGGATTTCTTTTATAACGGTGGCAGTGGTGCCAATGCAGAGTTTGGGCGCAATCGCTCCTCCTCGGTTGGTTGCCAGATTACCTCTTCCGCCAGTGGCCAGGGGGTGACACTCGTTCAGGGGAATTTCTATCCGCTCCATTTTACTGTTGCGGGCACTTCCGGAGGAATAACCACCTACACCTCCAGTAGTACAGATGGAGTGGTCTCGACCCTCAGCTTTGATGGTACTGCCTTTACGGAGTATCGGCCTGATGGGATGAAGCTCACCTACCAAGCTCAGGTGGGTGGTGGTGATCCGGTGGCTCACCAGCTTACTCGTGTCCAGAACGCTGCTGGGGTCGCGCAAACCTACGTCTATGGCAGTGGCGCGGAGGCCGGGCTTCTGAAGACGATCACGACTCCGGGTGGTCGCGTCATGACGTTTGTGTACAGCGCCAGTACAGGCACCTCGCTCATCTCTGCGATTCAGGATTGGGGTGGTCGCACTTGGACTTTCCAGTATGACGCGAGCCGCAATTTAACAACGTACCAAAGTCCCTCTGGGTGTATTCGTAAGTACAGCTACGATGGGAGTAATCGTCTCTCTGTCTTCGAGGATGCGCGTGGTTACCAGACGAGTTACACCTATTTTGGTAAATCAGGAACCACCGCGATGAAAGCGGGTTCTGCAACCTGGACCTGGACAAATTCGAGCGATACTTGTGTACTTTCTCGTCCTTCGGAGGCTTTGACAACGTTTTCCAGGTGGCTTTCTAACCTTACTTCTATTGAATATCCCGAGGGTTACACCTCCACGCTCGACTTTGTCAACCGTGTGAAGGTGGCTCAGGATGAGCCTGCTGGCTCTCAGTGCAGTCTGACTTACGACACTCTGTTATGGGTTCCTACGGCGAGTGTAGATGCGCTGGACAATCGGACAACGATGGCGTATGACGCGTTCGGGAACCTGACAACCCTGACCAATGCACTCAATGAAGTCTCTACGTTTGGCTACGACGGGAGTGGCTCGACCCGTTTGCGGATTCGCGCCACCGACGCGCTGGGGCGTGTGACGAGCTACACGTACAATGGCGATGGGCTGACGAGCACCATGACCGACCCTCGTGGTCTTGTGACGACCTTCAACTACGATACGTATGGCAATGTGGCGAGCATGGTCTCCAGCTCTGGGGGCATTACGGAACTTGTCAATATAAATGAGACAGTTTGTTGTAGGTAAATTGGTGACGAGATCGAATTTCATTTCCTTCCTTTTGGAGCGGCTACTTCCTCGGCGACGAGTAGATCCTCCAACTGGTTCAACACCGATTCCACTTCTT
>JANNDD010000001.1:0-2517 GCA_031387365.1 Armatimonas sp.
CCCGATCCTGCGCCAGAGCTGCACGTCGTGCCACTCCGGCCCGAGTCCGGCCAGCGGCTACTCGATGGACACACGGGGGAAATTACTTTCCGGCGGACGGCACGGCGCGGCGGTGATTCCTGGCAAGGGTACCCAGAGCAACCTCCTGCGCTACTGCAACGGCGAGCTCAAGCCCAAGATGCCCCCGAGCGGTGCCCTTGATAAAGTCCAGCTAGGTGTCTTCAAGCGCTGGATTGACGAAGGCGCAATGGTGGTTAGCTTGGTGGCGGCAGCTCCGCAAATTCCCCCCTTTCCCAGCGAGAGACGAGCGCCCGGGAGAGGGGCAGGGGAGAGGTCAGCCCCCGTCACCGCTCTCGCCTTGTCTCCCGACGGCAAGATGCTTGCAGTGGGCGGCTATCGGGTGGTGCGACTGATAGACCCGCTGACGGGCGAGCTGCAAAAGACACTCTCAGGGTGCGCGGATCAGGTGCAGAGCCTCGCGTGGGAGGCCAACGGGCAGCGGCTTGCGGCGGCGGGTGGGGTTCCCGGCGAGAGCGGTGAGGTGGCGATATTTGTACTCACAAGTGGGCAAGTAGAGAGGAAGCTCACGGGACATACCGATGTGGTCGTTTCCGTGGCGTGGCGCAGTGGCACCGACGAAATCGCGACGGGCTCGCTCGATAAGACCGCCGCGCTCTGGAGTGTGAGCAGTGGCCAGCGGCTTCGGCTTCTCAAAGACCATGCCGACACCGTGCTCGCGGTGGCGTATAGCCCATCAGGGGAGTTCTTGGCGACAGCATCCGCCGACCGAACCGCCAAGCTCTACCGCACCAAAGACGGCATACGCGTGGCAGCGCTCAATGCCCACCAAGATGCCATCGTGCACCTCGCGTTCTCGCCTGATAGCAAGCGCTTGGTGACGGGCTCTGCCGACAAGACGGTGCGTATCTGGAGCGTCAAAGACGGCCCCATAGAGAACCCCGATGCGACCCAGCACGAACCCGAAGCGCTCACTGCCTGTGCCTTTTCCCCAGATAACCGGCGGCTTTTCTGGGTCTCGGCATCGGGGAAAGTCAAGGTTTTTGCGGCCAATGGGCGCGACTTCCAGATGGAGTTCACCGACGCCACCGACTGGGTGACCAGTCTTGCCGCCACTGCAGATGGCAAGACACTAATCGCCGGAACGCTCGACGGCAAGCTCTTTGTCTGGGATCTGGCGACGCGCAAGCTCCTGCGGAGCTCGGAGAGCCGTGCAAAGTAAGCCCACGCTCAAAGGGCTCACGGTCTTTGGCCTTGTCGCCGGGCAGACCACCACGCTCACACTCACCGGGGAGAACCTCACCCCGAGCGCTGTGACCGTCAAAGGCCCCCTCCAAGCCAAGCTCCTCGACACCAAACCCACCACGGTTGTTGTCGAAGTAATCGTCCCCGCCAACTGCCCACCCGAGTCGTTTGAGCTGACCCTGGTGCATCCCAAAGACAGCCCGACCATAAAACTCCCGGTCTTGCTCTCCGTGGCGCAAGAGCTGCCCGTAAAGAAGCCACTGAGCCGCTTTCAGGAAGCAATGCCGCTTCCCCTCGCCCCCAGCGCCTCTCTCGCCGTGCAGACCAACCTCGACAACGACCAAGCACATCTCTATCAGCTCACCTTAAAGCGCAGCGAAAAGCTCGAAGTCATCGTCACCGGCGCACGTTCGCCCCTCTCCGACCTCGATCCCCTGCTGCGCCTGCGCGACTCCCAGCGCCGGATGCTCACCCTCGCCGCAGGCCGCCTGCGCACTGACCGCCGTCTGAGCTTCACCGCCCCGAGCGACGGCATCTACTACCTCGAAATCGGGGACACGCAGCAACGGGGTGGCCCCAAAATGCTCTACCGACTCGTCGTGCGGCGGCTCTAGCCGGTACAATTCAGGTACATGCTCCAGACGCAGGCTATTTCCGCACTCACTCTGGCCCGGCGCTATGCCCACCTGCACCGTGCGCCCTTCCGCGGCAAGCGACTCCTGACAGGAAGTTTACTGGCAACCTCTGTCCTGCTCCTCCTTGTGGCCCTCCCGACCCTCATGGGAACGCTCCACCCCGCCTCCACTTTCCTCCTCACGTTCGTGCTACTATTCGGGCTGCCTCTCTTGCTCAACCGCAGCCACACGAACCGGCGTGAGGAGGAGGAGGTCTATGCCCAGCTCCTGGCGGTCATCAAGGACGACACCCTGCCGCTGTCTCTTACCGAGCGGGTTCTTTTGCTGAGCGTTCTGCCCGCCTCCACCCCGCCGCCCCTCCCCGCACTTGCCCAGTCCCGCCTCGCGCAAAAACTCTCCTACGCCAGCCCCACAGAGCTCGCCGCGCTTCCTCGCGCCCCACTTCATGCTTGGCTGAGAGACTTAGAAACGCCCGATGACCTCAGAATCTCGCTATTACTCGCTCTGGGAAGCCTCCACGATCACGCCATCCGTCCCATTGCCCAAGAGATCGCCCACCTCGCCCCCACCGAGCGCCTCCGCGAAGCCGCTCTGGAGTGCCTGAAATCGCTGGAGAGGG
>JANNDD010000030.1:0-4367 GCA_031387365.1 Armatimonas sp.
AAAAATCTGGTTCGATATCGCCACGCGCACCGCCAATGCGATGCTGGCGCTCGATGCCAATGGCATTACAGGGAAAGATATTCTGACGGATAAGTCCATTGAGAACGCCATGCTGGTGCACGCGGCCTGTGGCGGCTCGACGAACTTACTCCTCCATATCCCCGCGATTGCCCACGCCGCTAAGCTGAAGCGCCCGTCGGTGGATGACTGGATTCGTGTCAACCGCTCCGTCCCACGCCTCGTGGATGTGCTCCCCAACGGCCCCAATGATCACCCGACCGTTCGCATGTATCTCGCAGGCGGTGTCCCGGAAGTGATGCTGCATCTGCGAAATATTGGGCTGTTGCACCTTGACTGCCTGACGGTCAATGGAAAGACCATCGGCGAAAACCTGGCCGAGTGGGAGAGCAGCGAGCGGCGCGAGAAGCTCCGCCAGATCCTGCGCGACAAAGACGGCGTGGACCCCGACGATGTGATCTCCGACCCGGCGCATGCAAGGAAGAAGGGCCTCACGTCAACCGTCTGCTTCCCAATGGGAAATCTCGCGCCCGAGGGTAGCGTCATCAAGGCCACGAGTATTCATCCGTCGGTGGTGGGCGAAGACGGCATCTACCGAAAAACCGGCCCCGCGAAAGTCTTCACCAGCGAGCGCGCTGCCATTGCGGCGATCAAGGGCGGCAAGATTGTGGCAGGCGATGTGATTGTCTTAACGTGCCGTGGGCCGCTCGGGACGGGCATGGAGGAGACCTACCAGCTCACCAGCGCCCTGAAGTTCCTGCCGTTCGGTAAAGAAGTCGCGCTCCTCACCGACGCAAGGTTTAGCGGCGTCTCCACGGGCGCGTGCATCGGCCACATCGGCCCGGAAGCGCTCGCGGGCGGCCCCATCGGGAAAGTGCGCGACGGCGATACCATCGAGATTATCGTGGACCGCGTCAATCTCACCGCCTCCGTCAACCTAATCTCCGACCCCGACTTCGTCACCCGTCCCCTCCGCGACGACCTCGCGCCCGACCCCCAGCTCCCCGACGACACCCGCCTCTGGGCCGCCCTCGTCACCGCCAGCGGCGGCCTCTGGGGCGGCTGCGTCTACGACACCGAGAGCATCCTCGCCAAGCTAAAGTAAAATGCCCAATCCTGCCTCAGAACTTTTCCACCTCCACTGCCAGCAAACCAACCGACGTGAGGAAACACTTGGCCTGTCGCGGGACAACAAGCCCCCTGGAGGTATCACGGCTCTGGGGATAGAGCGCTCTGGGACAACACGTGCCTACTGTGCTACCTTCCAGCCCGATGGTACCGTTTTCTATGCAGGGGAAGGCTCCGGTTTGGAAGGCGAACGCATCGGGAAGGTCGAGGTTGCGCCGCTCTGGAGCCTACTCCAACTTCTCGCTGAGTCTGATCTGAATTCGCTTGCCGATAGCTACACGTACGCAGCGGACTGTGTATACGAAAGTGGGACGCTTTTCGATGCCTTCCTTCTCATCCAGCGTGGTGAGGAAAAGCGAGTCATCCAGAGTACGGATGGTGCAGGGACACCTCTAGTGAAAGTAGCCTTAAACTTGCTGGATTTTCTCCTGGATCGAGCTGTTTGGGAAAGAAAGCCACTTGTCATTGACCGGAGCCCGCCAGCTCCCGTTGACAAAAGACAAAGGCGATAAAATACCACCATGAGCCTGACGATTTCTTTACCTCCTGATGTCGAGTGCCGCATTGCCGAGGATGCCGTGCGGGAGGGGGTGGCTGTTGAGGAACTTGCTAGTCGCACGCTTCAGATCAGATTCGCTGGGACTGGAACCTGAGGCATGATCGAGGCGCTTCGAGCGCAGGTGAGCGAGAGAGAATGCCGTGTAGGAAAACGGAGATAAAACCTATCCGTAGATGGTGAGGTCGGGTTCGGGGACGTCTTTGCTGGGGTCGTCGGCGCAGTCGGTGAAGTGGGTGACACGGTTGCGGCCCCAGCGCTTGGAGCGGTAGAGTGCCTGGTCTGCCTCGGTGATGAGCTGCTGATCGCTCTCAGTGGTGAGGCTCAAGGTGGCGACACCGACGCTGATGGTGACGGCGCGTTGGGGCCAGGGAGTGTGCTCCACTGCCTCACGGAAGCGCTCCGCGATAATCTGGGCACCCTGGTGGTCGGTGTGCGGAAGAATGATCACAAACTCCTCGCCACCGTAGCGCGCCACCGAGTCGGTGCGGCGGGCCGACGTTTGCAGAACCTGCGCGATCTTCTTGAGCACCACGTCGCCCGCCGGATGGCCATAGGTGTCGTTGTAGCGCTTGAAGTAGTCCACATCCAGCATGATCACCGAGAGGGACTGGTGGTAGCGGACACTCTGGTGGTACTGGGCAGTCAGCTCCTCCTGGAACTTACGGTGGTTCTTGAGGCCCGTCAAGCCATCTACAGTGGCCTGGGTTTCCAGGTTCTCGTTGAGCTTCGCAAGCTCTTCTTGGCGCTTCTCAAGCTGCTGGTAGAGATCGTTGAGCTGTGCAAGCTGCTGACGGGACATCTCTTCAAAATTGCGCCGTGCCGTGATATCGTAGAAAGTTGTGACAACGGCGTAGGGCTCGCTCTCCCCCTGATGCATCAGGGGGGCGGAGTTGATGGATATCCAAGTGAGCTCGCCATTTGGCTTATGGACTCCCATGACCACGTCCTGCTGGGTGATTCCCTGCTTGAGAGAAACCATGGCCGGATGCTGCTCGCCCGGGAAAGGGTTACCGTCCTCGCGAACCGACCGCCACCGTGGATCAATGGAGCTACGGCCCATCATCTGCTCCTGTGTCAGCCCGAGAATCGTTTCGGCACGCGGATTGCAAACGACGATCTTACCGCTCTTCTCCTGGATCACCAGACCATCGTGCATAGCCGCCACGGCGGAGCGAAAGCGCTCCTGTGCATCATTGGCGACCGTCACCAGGGAGCGTAGCTCTAGCTGCGCAATCACCTGCAGAGCCAATTTTTTGAGGGCATCAAGCTGCTCGATGCTAAGTGTGCGGGGAGTTCGATCAATAACACAAAGAGTCCCCAGCACTGCGCCATTGGTTCCTACCAGGGGCGCACCGGCGTAGAAGCGAATCCCGGGCTCGCCCGTCACGAGAGGGTTTTGTGCAAAGCGTGGATCCGCCAGGGCATCAGGAACAACCATCACCTCATCGGGAGTTTGGATCGCGTGGGCACAGAAAGCCCACTCGCGCGGGGTCTCGCGAACACCAAGCCCATAGCACGACTTGAACCACTGTCGGGTCTCATCTACAAAGCTCACCAGGCTAATGGGCGTGCCACACAGCAATGCCGCCAGGCTCGTGATATCGTCGTAGGCAAGCTCAGAAGGCGTGTCTAGGATATGCAAGTCTTCTAACGCCTGCAAGCGAGCCGCCTCATGGGTAGAGCTAAGAGATTCGTCGTTCAATTCTGTTTTAATAGTCGGAGGCACGAGGCCGTTTTTGAAGAGTAGGATACAAAAATACTCCCGTAACTTTGCGCCGTTTGTGAGTGGGCAGGAGCTCACTTTTGTGATTGAGCTGCCAGCCGCGTCAGATAGGCTGTCTCCGAGATAGTCTGCTCCTGAAGTTCTTGTTTGATTTTTTGCTCCTCCGCCGCGACCAGAGGCAAGAGCGCGGCATAGACCAAGAAGAGAAGAGCGGCGACCGGGACGGCGGTGCGTGCCACCCCTGTGACCAGGTTCTGCGTTGCCGACACACGGCGCAAGACACTGATCAGGGCCAGGGCGGCCAGCCAGAGAGCGGGCAGGAGTAGCACCATGGCGGTGCTGAACAGCCAGATCAACAGAGGGGAGGTGAGATCCCTGAGAGCTTCCTCGCCGCTGGAGAGCCCCTGGATCACACCCGCAAAACTGAGCCAGGGAGCCAGCCCCGCTTCCAGCCAGAGACTGAGCGCAAGCAAGACCAGAGGGATAAAACAAAGTGCCAGTCTTCCTCTGCGGACACGCCAGAGAGCCAGTGGCAGAAGCAGGTAGCAAAAAGTCAGGATCAGAACCCAGCCCAGTGCCTGTCGCTCGACGGAGCCACCCTTGAGGAAGCGGGTTGCCAGAGCGCAGAGCCCACCGAGTACACCAATAATGACCAGCGTCGCCAGGAGATTGACGCTCACCATGTGCCGTACCAACTGAGAGGTTATCCGTGGCATTCCGTAGACAGAGCGATCCGTGGCCTGGAAGTAGAGGGATCTATCTTTCTCCCGGAGCGTCTGGATCTGCTCAAATTGAGCGATAAACTCGCCAGCGGCATGATGATCCGCCGCAAACTCTCTACACTGGCGCAAGTGGGCCACGTGGCGCAAGGCACTGCGCTTCTTTTCGTCAGCCTCTCTCTCTTTTTCGGAGCAGTCCTCGCCGCACTCGGGGGGAAGC
>JANNDD010000048.1:0-2961 GCA_031387365.1 Armatimonas sp.
ATTCCGAGGAGCCAGGGGAAGGGATCGGTGTGGGGGCGTAGGGTGTGCAGCGACGAAAATGCCGCTGCAAAGGTCTCCGCTGCAATGTCCTCGGCCTCGGCGCGAACCGGGAGCCGCCGGGAGATGTAGGCAAAGACATCCTCTAAATAGTGTTCATGAAGGGCATCCGCGCTCCACGACAGGGGAGCTGTCGTGGGCTGCGCGCTTGCGGTTGGCTTGCGCCAAAGTGTCATCGTAATCATCGTATCCTGTCACTGGGTGGGATTGGGGACGTCCTCACTCCCTAATTACGCTGACAGGCGATGAAACTATCGGTTTAGATACCGCCGATTGAAATCGGCGTGTAGGGGCGTTCCGCCAAGAAGTCGCTCCGCGACTGCCACGCTTCCCAATCGCGGAGCGATTTCTTAGCCGTAGGCTCTCAGACGCCGGTTTCAACCGGCGGTATTTTCGGTAGGTTCGCAGAACCGTGTACTCGGCAGACGGGGCGTTTACGCCCTGGAACGGGAATGGAATTTTTCAGATCTGCTTAGAGCGCGATCAGGCCGCGTCGTGCTCCGGAAGTGACGGCTTCCGTGCGGCTGGCGGCACCGAGCTTGGCGAGAATTTGGGCGACGTGGAACTTGGCGGTGTGGAGGGTGACACCGAGCTTGTAGGCAATGAGCTTATTGGGCAGCCCTTGTGCCATAAGTGCGATCACCTCCAGCTCGCGAGGGGTGAGGACATCATCGGTGGGAGGGGGGATGCTGCTGGCCTGCGCCTCATGGACGACCAAGCCCGCCGCCGCTGACTGGAGAGCGAGAGTGAGGGTGGTGGCATCGGAGTCCCGGCCTAGATAGCCCCAGCCGGGCAGTGTGCTGGCGGCTTGTAGGAGAGGCAGCTCGCGGCTCGGGGTCTCACCCAACACGACCAGTGCGGGCGGCTCGGGCATGCGGGAAAGTATCCCGATGAGCTGCTCTAGGCCGTCGCCGTCGTAGAGGATCGCGTCTGGAGTCAGGCCAGGGAGCATCCGGGTGAGTGTCTCCGTATTGCCGGGAAGCTCCCCCTGCACGCAGATCGCGTCCGACTCGCGCAGCAAGGCCGCCAGCCCCGCGCGAACCGGTGCGTAGGGGGCAACAATCAGCGTGCAGATTTTTTTCATACGCTCTTTCTTACGCTGGAGAGGCCGCTGCGGTTCCAGAGAATGTGTGGCGGTTGCCTCCGCGCAGCAGCTCCAGAGTGAAAGTGCGCCCTGCGGCAAGGCGCTCACGAATTCCAGAGACATCATCAAGGGGGGCACCGTCCAGGCTGATGAGTGTGTCGCCCATTAAGACACCCGTCGCGTCGGCGGCACTACCGGGTTCGACATGGATTACCAGTAGTCCGCTCTCCTGGGCTAGGGAATGTGTGACACGCAGGGCATCTGGCAGGGCGACACACTGCATCTTCAGGCCTAGATAGCCACGTGGAACCCGTCCGTGCTGGAGCAGTGCGGCGACAACCCGTGCCACCAGTGGTGTGCCTAGCGCGACTCCTAGTCCGCGTCCAAAGCCCCGGTTGAGTAGCCCGATAAGTGATCCGTCAGCGGAAAGGAGCGCCCCGCCGGAGCTACCCGGATAGAGATCGGCATCCGTGCTCACAATATACTCGGGCGTGCCCGCTGTCTGTGTGGCCTGCACGGACGCGACAAGGCCCAGGGTCGCTACCAAGCCGTAGTCACCAGGGCGGGATACTGCCAGTGCAAGCTGCCCAAGGCGCGGCTCGAAGCTCTCAACAGGCTGCGAGATCGGAGCTAAATTCGCCGTGACCCGGAGCGCGGCCAGATCGGTCTCCGGGTCACGGCCTACTAGCGTGGCGGGAAGGCGTGTGCCGTCGTGGGTGATGACAAAAAGCTCCTCATCGCGCTCGGTGCCGTGGCTCGTGGTGACAATCACTCCCGGCTCCCAGACTAGGCCACTTGCCGTCAGCCGCGTGCCATCGTCCACCCGTACGAGAGAGTTCCCTGTAGTGCTGACCAGCGCGGCTAGGGCATCTGAAAAAGAAGAAAGTTCGTTGCTCATGGGCATAGGATACGCGCTGAGAGTTTGCCGTGCCCCGGTTAAGAGAGCAGGCAATCTCCCTACCCATTTGAGTTGCAGTTGCGGTATCCTGAGCTATGCATAAACAACGAGTGGCCCCGGATGCGCTGGAGATTTTTACGGCATTTCTAGATCTGGTACTGGGCATTTTTTTTATGTTCACATTTGTGCAAACAAGCCCGGCGTGGGACGACCGCTTTCTCCTGTTGATGGTCGCCACTGCCGCACTCGCCTTTTTGGTCGGTTGTGTCGCGACATTCCTGAGTGCACGGCGTGTGGCGGGCTCCGCACATGGGATTGCTGCGCTAGGGCTGGCAGGACTTAGTTTGTTCATAGGGCACTCGCTTCTGACAGGGCGTGGCAGTTTCAATACAATTCCCTGGACAGGGATCATGATTGTCGCGGGGCTACTTGGGTTTGCCCTGCTCTTTGGGTGGTTCGCGTGGCGGGCATTAAAATCGCATTAGAATGAGCCTTTTGCATGAATGGTTATCCGCCCACTGAAAGGGGGCGTCTGAGGGCCTTCGGCCAAAAAGTTGCTCCGCGACTACCAAGTTCCTAAGTTCTCAGTCGCGGAGCGACTTCTTAGCCGAGGAACGAGGCTCCTAGATGCCGATTTCAATCGGCGGCACAGCGATTCGTGAAAAAAAACTACGTCAGCAAAACTGCCTTGATGACTATCAGGTAAAATCCTAGCGAAGAACTCACCGATTTTCACCAGAGGAGCAACAGAGGATGGCACGAACACACCCGATCTCTAACCCAGAGCAACAGCGTCGCCTAGATCCCGCATCATCCCATTGCACGCAATGTGGCAAATCCATGCGCATCGCTTACCAAAACAAACGCCACCTGCTTACCCTGCAAGGACGTATTGCACTCATCGTCGAACCGGGACGATGAG
>JANNDD010000066.1:0-2052 GCA_031387365.1 Armatimonas sp.
CACGCCTTTGCGCTCTTCAACCCTGATGGCACGCTGAAAACGCCGCGCCACGCCGCCGAGTTCTGCCGCCGGGCACGCGCGGCCAAAGTTATCCCGATTCTCGCCGTCGGTGGTGCGGAGAGCGGCCCGGCGTATGCCAAAGCCTCTACGGAGCAACTTGCGATCCAGATCACGGCTCTCGTCCAGAAAAACGGCTACGCGGGCGTGGACATTGACTGGGAGTTTCCTGATACGGCTGGCGCACCCCAGAAGCTCGTCGCGCTGGCGCAGGCACTCCGCAAGCGCCTCCCTAAAGCCCTGCTCACCGCCGCCGTTCCAGGCTCGGAGTGGAACGGCAAGCACTACGACGCCAAGGCGCTGCTGCCCTTGCTAGACTTCGTCAATATAATGGCCTACGACTTCGCCGGGCCGTGGAGCGCCGAGTCCGGGCATAACGCGCCGTATAGTTTTTGTGAGTCCTCTATTGCCTACTGGATCCAGCGCGGCTGGCCGGCAAATAAGCTCGTCCTCGGGCTTCCGAGCTACGGTCGGGGCTTCATGACACGCGCTTTCGGCCTGAAACCCACGGGTAAGTCGCCGCACGAGTACACGGGTTTCACCGAGGTCAGTGGGCTCTCCGTCGAGAACTGGGAGCGGCGGCGCGATCCGAAAGAGCACGTCCCGTATCTTGTCTCGCGCAAAGGCGATGAGATAATCTCCTACGACGACCCAGAGTCTATCGCCCTCAAAGCGGTGCTGGCAAAGAAATCCGGCCTCGCGGGCTGCTTCTTCTGGGAAATTACCCAAGACGACGGAAGCCTCGTCGCGGCTACAAAATCCGACTTTGTGGTAAAATAGGGCCGCTATGCCCTCTATGCGTCAGATTCGCGGTCGTATTCGCACCGCCAAGAATATTCAACAAATTACCAAGGCGATGAAGATGGTCGCCGCGGCTCGTCTCAAGCGTGCTCAGGATCGTGTGGTCTCTGCTCGGCCCTACGCCAACAAGATGAAGGAAGTCATGGGCTCCCTCAGCAAGGCGGGCGCGGGAAATATTACGCACCCTCTGCTGGAAGTGCGCGAGCCGAGCAAAGTCGGTATCGTGATTATCAGTGCGGACCGTGGTCTCTGCGGTTCCTACTCCACCAACTTGCTCAAAAAAGTGCAGGAAGTGCTTCGCACCGGTGGCGTAGACGGCGGCGCGGTGACCCCGGAGACGACCAAGCTGCTGCTGGCAGGGCGAAAAGTGCAGACCTACTTCCGCCGCCGACCGTATTCTATTGCGGGTGAGTTCGTGCTGAACATGACCAACCCCACTTTTGCCGAGGCGCAAGAGATTGCAAAACAGGCACGGGATCTCTACACGAGCGGCGAAGTGGATATTATCTACCTGGTCTACACCAAGTTTCTCTCCGCGCTCGTGCAGAAGCCGATGATGGTGCAGATGCTCCCGATGGTGGCCGAAGACAACGACGATGGTAGTGCGGCAGGCAGTGAGGACTACATCTTCGAGCCCGACGCCGAGACACTCTTTGGCAACATGCTTCCCCGCTCCGTAGACACGCTGGTCTACCAGGCGCTGATCGAGTCCGTGGCAAGCGAGCACGGTGCTCGTATGACCGCCATGTCTAGCGCGACAGACAACGCCGGAAAGATGATCGCGGGGCTGACACTTGCGGCCAACCGTGCGCGCCAGGCCAGCATCACCAAAGAGCTCGCTGAGATCGTGGGCGGCGCCGACGCTCTCAAGGGCTAGTGAGCCGCGACTGGCTCAATCGGGCAATTGGGGCGCTGGAGGCAGACTTCCAGCGCTCCGCCGATACCCACCTCATTCCCGTCCCACTCCCCTTCTCGTCCCAGCTAGAGATCTACTTCAAAGACGAGTCCACGCACCCCACGGGAAGCCTCAAACATCGGCTCGCGCGCTCCCTCTTCCTCTACGGCCTCTGTAACGGCTGGATTGCTTCCGAAACGCCGATTGTGGAAGCCTCGTCAGGGAGCACCGCCGTCTCTGAGGCCTACTTTGCGCGCCTGCTGGGCCTGCGCTTTCTAGCAGTGATGGCAAAAACCACC
>JANNDD010000071.1:0-7148 GCA_031387365.1 Armatimonas sp.
AGTTGCGTAGCTTGCGTCAGGATTTGAAGTCTCGTCACGGCGAGCGTTGCCAACAACGTCGCTTCCGTAAAGATCCACAGGCATATTTGTCAGACTTAGAGCAGCGGTTACTCAAGGTAGTTTTGCTGACGTAGAAAAAAAGAAAAAGCTGCGGGCAGTTGCCCGCAGCTCCTCGCAACACGCGAGGGGTAGTTATGTCTCATATTGTGTAGAGGGACACAATCCGGTGGAGCGGTCCGGTGGGGCGCAAGGACGAAGCTTCGCAGGCCGCCGCTCCGGGAGATCGTTTCCCATTACGCTAGAAGGATACCGCTCGGAGCTGGGGGTTCCATCAAGACGAGATTAAATTCCCCAGAGCATGAGTAAGTCTCTGAGGCTCGGCAAGAGCTGTGTGTGCGGGTGCACTGCCAGCTCTTCTCGGGTGTGTGAACCCTCGCAAACACCGATTACCCAGCCGCAGTTTGCCGACGTGCCCTCGTGCAGATCCGAGGGCGTATCGCCAATTTTGGCGACGTGGCTTGCCGAGAGAATCCCAAAGCGGCTCATCAGAGCCAGCACCATATCGGGATGGGGGCGACCACGCGGCACTTCGTCGCTGGTCACTGAGCCATCAAGCAGCAAGCGCCAGCCGAGTCGCTCAATGATCACATCCGCGATATCGCGGGAGAAGCCGGTGTCCAGTGCGACTTTGATGCCCGCCTTGCGTAGCTTGACGAGCACCAGAGATGTCCCCTCGATCTCGCGCACGGACGCATTGGTTTTATAGTACGCGATCATGCGCTCCACAAAGTAGGCGTGGATCTCCGCCACCCGGCTCTCGCTGCCACAGATCAAGAGCTGGCGGATTGCATCGGGCTTGGGCAGGCCCATCACGGCATTGACTTGCTCGTGCGTGACGGCCACTCCGGCGCTTGCCAGCGACTCACGCAGGCAACGGTGCACCGGGCTGCCACCGTCGTAGACAGTCGTTCCGGCCATATCAAAGATCACCAGCTCTGGTTTTTTCATGCGCGATTTCTTACTCTATTTCCGGCGGCGCAGACGCAGTCCGAGCAGCCCCCCACCCAGCCCAAGCAACACGAATGTCCCCGGCTCTGGTGCGGCATTGTTACCCACGTACAGGGCAAGAAGCTGGCCACGCTCTACCAGCTCAGTGTCACCAGCCGAGGCATGCACTTGAGCATTGAGCAGATACCAGCCACTTCCCAGAATATCGGTTGCATCAATAATACCGGAGGATTCCTCATCGGTGGTTAGGCTTCCAGGGCCACCCCCAAACAGTGCACTTGAGAACTCAGCGACTGTGCGGAACTGGCCATTATTGATGTTATAGTTCCAAATTTTGGCGAGATGAGCCTGATTGCCCGGATCTTCCTGAATGAGAATATTGCCGAAGCGATCAATGGTTAAGTTGTCCATCATTTGCTGACCCTCGGTGCCATCAAGAATCATGGTCAGGTTTCCACCCAGAGTGGGATCATTCAGATCGTTATAACGCATGCGCCACAGGCGGCTTCGCCCATTGAACTGATGTGTTGTGACAAAGTAGAAGTCATTCGGGTTGCTGGGATCCCAAGCGCCATCTTCTGGACGTAGGAACTCCGTCACACCGTTTAAGTCGCTGGCGGCATCGAGTGCACTTCCTGCCGTTGCCGAGACATCGCCATGATTGAAGAGGGTGAAGCTTGTCGAACCACCTTTGGCAAGCCCGCCAAACGGAGTGGCTGCTGTTTCTGTGGGAAAGCTCCCCACTTTGATCCCATAGAGACTACCGTTAGTCAGGCCTGCCTTCTCGATATCGGAGCCCGTGTTGGTCTTCGTACCCACGTAGAGGTAGGTCTGCCCTGGCGTGGCATCGTCGGTGCCCATCACGAGAGTCTTATTCTGTGCAAAAGGGTTAGCGACCGAGTTCTCCCAGCTAAATTTCCCCAATCGTGGTAGATCAAAAGCTTTTCGAGCATCGGGGCCATTGACTACCCAAGCAAAAGCACGACCCTCTGGGCCTGTCTCTTCCCCGTTCATAAAGATGCGGTTTTGTGTTCCCAGGCCTGTATTGGCATTGTAGAAAGCACTCGTCACCGGCAGATCTGCGGAACAGAGACGAGAGATCGCGCTGGTTCCCGCCCCCGAGATAGTCACGGAGGTCGCCAGATCACGCCCTGAATTCACAGTGAAGGTGTTTGTATTCGCGTCGATATTCCACTGCGAGACAAAAGCGCCCTTCTGGCCATGGGCTCGGTTAACTCCTGCTGTCGCAACAAGCTCATGATTGACGAGTAGCGAGAACGTGCCATCCCCATTGCCATAGGCTCCTTGCCCATCGGGAATGCCGACGAGGCGGTAGCCGCCAATACTATCGCCGACGGTGAGAATTGAGATTGTCTTGACATCCGAAGCGGTTGGGAGAATATATGCGGCTGTTGTTGTGCTAGAGCCTGTGAACTGGGCATAGGCGGCTGTGGGAACTACCCAGAGAGTGACTGTAAGAGCGAGCGAGAGAGGCTGACGCATGATAAAACGATATCCTTTTCGATAAGCGAAATTAGAAAACGAACACGGCAATCGTAGCATATAATTGCTCTCTTGAAATTTAAGGGGGAGTAAACCTGAAATTAAGTCTCGATTAACTCCTTAGTCACACGCTCGGCCAGCCCGAAGCTCAGCGTCAGACCCGCGCCGCCCACGCCCGTAACCAGCGTGACATGGTCTTCTGGGTGTGCGATGAGCCAGGGCTGCGTTTTGTGTTTCAAATAAAAACCCTGCCAGCGCGAGGCGATCTGGCAGTGAGGGGCTTCTAAGAATGTCGCTAAGTAGTTGAGTACCAGCGTGTCAATCTGCTCGTTGTTGAAGATCGAGATCTCCTGGTCGTACTCGTGGCTGTCGCCCAGAGTCAGCTCGCCGTGGCCGTTTTGTGAGACCAGAACGTGGATGCCGTAGCGCTCGTACTCAGCATACTCTGCATGGAGGCGCGCTTTGAGCGCCGCCAGGCTCGGGCAGCTTTGAAAAGACTCGTAGTGCGCCAGAGTGAGTCCTGCCGCGAGCATCGGGCCGAGCCGCCAGTTGCCTGGCTGTGGTGTGGTTCGCATCATCTGGAGCTTGCAAACGGAGAGCGCGTGCTCGGCGGCGAGTGCCTCAGGATAGAGTATTGCCAGTTCGTGGCCGGAGCAGACGATAAGCTGTGCGCTCTGAAACGCACCAGCCGATGTACTCAGACCCGGGTGAGAATAGCCAAAGACCGTGGTGCCAAAGTGAAACGTGACACCGTAGCGCTCGGTGAGAAACGCAGGGAGTGTCGCGATTACCTCGCGCGGGTCCACACAGATCTCTGTGGGGCTCCAGAGAGCACCCTGGAGATTTTTGCTTCGAATGCCCCGCGCCTTTCCATGAACCTGTGCGGCGCTCAGCCACTGGGTATTAGGAAAAGAGAACTCCTGCAAGACAGCGGCTTCGTCATCTGCGTAGGCCAGGTGTAGAGATCCCGTCTGCTCGTGCCAGATTCCTGCCTCACCCAGCACGTGTAGCCAGTGCTCCCGGCTTCGTAGCGCCGTCTCGTAGCGCTCTCCGAGGGGCTGGCCGATTGGCCAGAGCATCCCGAAGTTTCGAATACTCGCGCCCTCGGCTTTTGCGCTCCGCTCGAAGACCACCACTTTTTTACCCGCACGCGCCAGGTGATACGCATGGGCCAGCCCTAAAATACCCGCCCCGACAATTGCCACATCAAACATACTTAGCTCCCTCAAACATCGTGCTTTTTCTGTGCCTTCCAGAAGTAGAGAGCTGGAATTAGTGAGGCTAGCAGCACGCCTGCGAGTGTGAAGAATGCTCCGCGCCAGCCCAGTGCCACCGAGAGACGTGCCATGCTCTCTCCCGCTAAGACACCTCCGAGATACCCAACCCCGTCAATAATACCACTCGCTGTCGCTCCTGATTTTTTGCCGCCAAAGTCCAACGAGAGCGCTCCGGCTAGAAACGAGTACGGGCCGATCAAAAAGAACCCAATGGCCGAGATCACCACTATAATCAGCGGACTTCCTGCCGGTAAGAGTGCCAGACTTGCTAGAAGTGCGGCGATGATCGGCAGGCTGAGCAAGAGAATAAAGGCTCTGCCGGAGCGGCCCAGCCCATCGGAGAGCTTGCCCGCCAGCACAACTGCAAAGCCGCCAAATAGAGGGAAGAGCGCACTCTGATTGGCGGCACTGGCCTTGGTGAGCTTGCCAAACTCCACCAGATAGGTAGGGGACCACTCATTGAAAGTCTCCCGTGCAAGAGTAAAAGCCAGTGAGATCAGGCAGACACACCAGAATCCGGGGGAGCGTAAAAAGGCACGAGAATCGGGAGTTTTTATGTCGGCGGTTGCGCTCGGCTCATCGGTGGGTTTGACACCTTCACGCAGAAAGAATGCAGTGGCAATCAGTAAGAGCGTCAGCACGCCCGCGCCTCCGAAAAACAGCGCCTGCCAGCCCAGCCCTGCTCCAATCAGCGCCCCATGAAAGAGCCGTGCTGCTGCATCCCCAAAGAGATAGGAAAGGCTAAGAATACCCACCGCTGTACCGTAGCTCGCTGCCGGGTACCAGCTTGCCGTCACTTTCACCGCCCCGGGCCAGCCGAGCGCCTGAATCAGTCGGTTGAGCACCCAGGCCATCGTGAAGAGCGGCAGGGTTCCGGAGAGCGCGAACATCACATTAAAGAAAATCGCGCCGCCCATCCCGAGCAGAAAATTGCG
This sequence comes from Armatimonas sp., assembly GCA_031387365.1. Taxonomy (GTDB): domain Bacteria; phylum Armatimonadota; class Armatimonadia; order Armatimonadales; family Armatimonadaceae; genus Armatimonas. The sequence goes on from JANNDD010000071.1 coordinate 4,724, forward strand.
CCGTCCGCTCCAGAAGTCCGCTAGAGCACCAGAGGCGAACTTGCCACAGGCATAGGCCAGCGTCGCCGCTGAGGCCACTCCACCGAGCGCAATCTTCGCCGCCGGTGCGTCCATCGTGCCGCTTGCGGAGAGATATTCGATAAGCTGTGGCTTGGCGACAGAGAAGCTGGCACGGCAAAAATAATAGCCCGCATAGCCCAGAGTGAGTAAGAGCAGAGCTGTGCTGGGGGAAGTGTGGGAGCGTCGCATAAATTGGCCTACTGTCGTTACGTTAGATAATCTACCGCTGGCATGACGGAGCGTGGGTTAACAATTCGTGAAACTTCACCAAAAGGCATGGTGTACAATGAGCAAGGAGACAGTCACCGTGATGCGAGTAAGCAAGTTATCTCTGGCAGGGTTGATATTTATGGGGGCTATTGGGGCCGGGTGTGCGGGGACGAGCCCGAACCTCGCAACCCCCCAGATGCAGACGCCATCGCTGGGGGGAGGGCTAGGGGGGCGCTCCGTGGCGGGACTGCCGCCGGGCGCAGCCGCCGATGCCGCACTGCCGCCCCTTGAGGCGATCCAAACCCCCGAGAAGACTTTTGTCCAGCCGCCCTACGTGCAGCTTGGAAATCGCCCCGCACTGGGTAGCAAGACCGAGGGGCTAGAACTGCTCTGGATCGTTCCAGCGGGTGCTAAGCTGGAAGAGTGGAGTGTCGAGACCCGGCCCACGATTGCGGGCGGAGTCTGGAAGAAGATTACCGGGAAGCTTGGCGCGAAAAATATCGCCGTGGGCGTGATCGAGGCGCAGGCTGTCATCAACGCGCCTCTGGACGGGCTCGTGCCCGGCAAGCTTTTTGACTACCGTATCTCTAAGGCCGATAAGCCCGTCTTTGCCGCTCGCACCCGTGCCCGCAAGACCGCAAAAGAACCGCAGCGCTTTGTCGTCTTTGGAGACTGTGGGCAAAATACCAACGGCCAGAAACAAGTCGCGGCCCAGACAGTAGCTGCCAAGCCGGACTATGTCTTTATCACGGGCGATATTGTCTACGGTAAGGGCTTGGCCAGTGAGTATGTCAAAAACTACTGGCCTATCTACAACGCCGAGACGGCTACTGCCGAGGGCGTACCGCTCCTGCGTTCCACGCTGACACTGGCTTCTCCGGGAAACCATGATATTCGCTCCTCGACGCTGGAAAAAACTCCTGATGCATTTTCTTATTTCTACTACTGGAGCCAGCCACTCAATGGCCCGATGATCGCCAGCACCAAGTTCACCGCACCACTGGGCAGCACGGACACGAAAGCGTTTCTGGCTGCGGCGGGCGAGCACTACCCGCGCATGACAAATTTCTCGTTCGACTACGGCAACGCGCACTGGACAGTTCTTGATGCCAACGGCTACATGGACTGGACCGATGCTGTGCTGAAACAGTGGGTCGAGAGCGATCTGAAGGCGGCACAGAAAGCCACTTGGCGCTTTGTCGCTTTTCACCACCCGCCGTTTAACTCCAACAAAGAGCACTTCAACGACCAGTGGATGCGCGTCCTCGCGCCGCTCTTTGAGAAGTATGGTGTCGCTGTGGTCTGGTCCGGCCATGTCCATGACTACCAGCGCAGCTACCCTCTGACGTTTCTGCCCGAGAAGCCACGCGGCGAAAAAGGCGATGTGGCGGGTAAAATCACGCTTGATAAAGTTTACGATGGCGTGAAGAACACCAAACCCACCGCTCCTATCTATATCGTCTCCGGTGCGGGCGGCGCGGGGCTCTATAAAAATATCGAAAAAGGCAAGCTCCAAGACTTTACCGCCAAGTATATAGACGATACCCACTCACTCACTATCGTTGATCTCACGGATAAAAAACTCGTCGCCCGGCAAGTCGCCGCCGATGGCAAAGAACTCGATACCTGGACAATAACCAAATGACACCCAACAATCAACAACCCACCGCTCCACCAACTGGCCCGTTTTCGCTGCCTGCACTGACCTATCCGCCTGCTGCGCTGGAGCCGCATATTGATGCGCAGACCATGCAGATCCACCACGGTAAGCACCACCAGACCTACATCACCAACCTGAATGTGGCGGTTGCCAAGGTCTATGGCCCGAATAGCCGCGTGATGTCTGCGGAGGCAATTCTCAAGAACCTGGAGCGCATTCCCGAGGACAGCCGCATGGCGGTGCGCAACAACGCGGGAGGGCATGCCAACCACACGATCTTCTGGACTCTCATGAAACCAAATGGCGGCGGTGCTCCCACGGGCGCGATCGCCGATGCGATTAAGGGCAGCTTTGGCGACTTTGACAAGTTCAAGGCGGCGTTCGAGGACGCGGGCCTGAAGCGCTTCGGGAGCGGCTGGGTCTGGCTCTCGCTGAAGAAAGGCAAGCTGGAGCTGGCGTCGTTTCCCTACCAGGACACCCCACTGCTTGAGGGCG
>JANNDD010000072.1:0-1059 GCA_031387365.1 Armatimonas sp.
AGTTGCGTAGCTTGCGTCAGGATTTGAAGTCTCGTCACGGCGAGCGTTGCCAACAACGTCGCTTCCGTAAAGATCCACAGGCATATTTGTCAGACTTAGAGCAGCGGTTACTCAAGGTAGTTTTGCTGACGTAGAAAAAAAAAGCTGGCCTCGGAGCTGACACGAAATGAAAGAGTCAATTTACTCGAATGGGGAGACCATGCTCAGCTTCCACTTACTCAGCAAGCGGAGCTGCTCAGCCTCTCACGTGGACACCTCTACTACAAACCCGTCCCGCCTGATGAAGAAGAACTCAAGATCAAACGACGCCTGGACGAACTCTATACCGAGGCTCCCTTCCTCGGATCACGAAAGCTCGTCACCCTCTTGGCCACGGAGAACATTCTGGTCGGAAGGCACAGAATCCGAGACTATCGAGCACAAATGGGACTCGAAACCCTCTACCCGAAGCCAAATCTGTCAAAACCAGGGGCGGGGCCGGAACACAAAATCTATCCCTACCTGCTGCGAAACCTCATCATTGACAGACCAAACCAAGTCTGGGGAGTGGATATTACCTACGTGCGAATGGCCTCAAGCTGGATGTACCTGGTCGCCTTCCTGGACTGGTACAGTCGCTATGTCGTTGCCTGGGAGATATCAGAAACACTTGAGCTCCCTTTCGTCCTGGACTGTTGCCGCGAGGCGCTGGACAAGAGCACACCAGAAATCATCAACTCAGATCAAGGGAGCCACTTCACCACGGAGCGCTTCACGAGTTGCTTCACGGCGGCGGGAACCCGAATCTCCATGGACGGGCGAGGCCGTTACGTGGACAACATTTTCACCGAACGCCTGTGGCGCTCTGTCAAGTATGAGGAGGTGTACCTGAAGGAGTATGCCTGTCCCCGCGACGTGCGGCAAGGACTAAGCTGGTATCTATCCTTCTATAATGAGCGCCGTCCCCACCAGGCGTTGGGCAACGCTACGCCTGCTCAAATCTACTATGCTAAGCCCTGAAAAGAGTCGAGCAAGGGCTCCGGAAACGGAGTCCACCGAGTCCCCGAAACGAGGGGAGAA
>JANNDD010000139.1:0-8477 GCA_031387365.1 Armatimonas sp.
AGACACTCATCGTAGGCATCGCGGCAGTGAATCACCACGGGCAGTGCTACGTCTTGGGCCAGCGCAAGCTGCGCTCGAAACGCCTCATACTGCAAGTCCCGTGGCGAGAGATCCCGATAGAAATCCAGCCCGATCTCTCCAATCGCCAGCACTCTCGGATGCGCTGCCCAGGTTCTCAATCGCTCCGCGATTTTTTCACTCCAGTGCTTTGCATCGTGCGGGTGCACCCCCACAACGGCCCAAATCCGAGCATCCATCTCGGCCAGCGCAACGGCTTTCTCCGAGGATGCTTCGTCAAAGCCGACAACCACAAAATCCGTGATGCCTACTGTTGTGGCGCGTGCTAAAACACCGGGCAGGTCGCGCTCCAGGGTGTCGTTGTTAAAGTGAACGTGTGTTTCAATCATAGGGTTTCGATTACTGTATCGTGTGGCAGTAGGAAAAAGAAAGGAACTCGGAGCGTTTGTCTTGCATACGAGAGTACTATGAAGAAACAAGTCGGCCTCTGGATTGACCATAGAGAAGCCTTTATCGTTTTTATGGGGTCGGGCGCTGAAGAGGCGCACCACATCGAGTCAGGGGTAGGCGGCCATGTCCGGTTTTCGGGCCGTCATGCCGCCGAAGATGGCTCGGCAGACAACCAGCGCGACAGGCAGTTCGCCTCCCATCTGAGCAAGTACTACGATACGGTCATCGCCCAGATTCACGAAGCGGAGTCGGTCTTTCTCTTCGGCCCGGGCGAGGCAAAAGGTGAGCTGAAAAAGCAGCTTGTGGCACAGGGACTCGGCGAGCGCATCGTTGGAGTGGAGACCACCGACAAACTCACCGAGCACCAGATCACTGCCAAAGTTCGGCTGCACTACCAGCTCTAAAACGGCACTACCGCCCTGAAAACTTCTATCGGAGAGCGGAGAGCAGTGCTTGCATAGCCTTGGTGTCGGGTACCGGCACGACACTCTCTATCGTTGCAGGGACGCCCTCAACACCACACGCCTTGGGGTCATTGAGTGTGCCCGTGGCGGATCGAAAACCGTGGCGCTCCCAGGCGAGCTTCTGAATCTCCGGGTCTTGGAGTGCCACGATAAGCTTCTTGCCGTTTGTGGTGAGGGCCAGCACGGGGTGGCTGCTCCAGACAGTCGGTTTTGGGTAGAGCACCCGGAGCTGGCCTTTCTGTGCGGCGTATTGTGCGGGCGCGGTTCGGGCAAAGTCAATGAGCTGGGCTTCGTAGCCCACAATAATCGGCTTGTCCCCGATGCCCCGGCTCACGTACTGCGTAAAGAGCGTGTCCGAGCTGCTTTCTTGAAAGCCCTGCGCCATGATGAGCGTCTTGACTTTCTCCGTGCTTCCCGTGCCCAGCACGGTCTGCAAAAGCCCGGCGTAGAGATTCCCCGACGACGACTTTAGCGGGTCGGTGGTGTAGATCACCACTTTCCCATAGAGCTCGGGGAGTCCAAGCTCTTTCCAGGTCTTGCCCGCCGCTGCCGCGCCTACAAGCCGTGGGAAGTCCAGCTTCTGTTGTGTGAGTGTCTGGGCCACTTTGGCCCAAGTATAGAGCACCAGCGGTGAGTTCAGCACGTTCTCGCTCGCCACCAGCGGCTTGCCCGCGTCTTTGTAGAGCGCCAGCGCCACCGACGACGAGGGCCAGAGAAAGTCTTTGCCACTCGTATCGGACTCGGTGACCATTTCGAGTGAGCCGCGCTTGTCGGCTTCGAGCACCAGTCCGTGGCGCTCTTTGAGAAGCTTCTGAAACTCTGGATCCGCCAGAAGTGTGGTCTTCTCGCCGCCCACAAAGCCGCGCAGGACAGTGGGAGCGTTGCTCGATTTTTTTGCCGTCAGAAACGCGGCGGCTCCCACCACGGCGAGCAATAAAATCAATCCAATAAATTTTTTCATCTGTGTTTGTTCTCCATTTTAGGTTCAGGGACAAGCTCAAGAAGCGTTTGTCGGAGGGCAATAAGCTCGCTCGCAAGCGCCCGGTCATCGTTGCGGCGGTGGGCTTCGGCGAGGCGGAGCAGGCGGCCCTCAACCAGTTCGAAGAGCGTCAGAAGCTCGGTGCGGGCCTGACCCGTCGGAGTGGCTCCGAGTCTGTAGGGCGCACAGGCGCGTTTGACGTAGACCAGGTGCTCGTCCACAACAGAGGTCAGCTCGGATTGCTGGCGCAGGCGCCCTGTGAGTTGCAAGAGTGAGGCCAGGCGCTCGCCAGTGAGCTCATTGCGGCCCGACCAGCGTGTGGCGAGGGGCTCCAGCCAGGGCTTTTCTGTGGGGACGGTCTTAGGGGCGAGAAGAAGTCGCACGCCGAGATAGGCGCTGCCTGCCAGTGCCGCGCTCACGAAGATCGGCTGTTTGGCGGCGAGCAGCAAGACGATAAAGATCAGAGTGGCAGTAAGGCCCGCCTTGATGTCAGCCATTGTAGCCCTTCGCCTCCCGGAACGCCGCGCTCAGATCGCCGCGCCCTTCAAACGTCCGGCCCGATGTCGCCTTTGTCAGTGCCTCCAGTTGATCCGATGATGCCTCACCGAAGCGGATCGCAAAGACGGGGATATCATGCTTTTCGCTGAGCACCGCGCTCAGGCTCGCCCCGGTGTTGGACTCGCCGTCGGTGAGTAGGATCACGGCGGGGAAGTAGTCCTCGTAGCCCGGCTGCTGGTGAATCCGACGGAGTGCTTGTACCACGGGGCTGTAGATATCCGTGCCACCCGAGGCCACCAGTGCTTGAATCTTCGCGCTCAGTGCTGACAGTGCCGCCGGATCGTTGCCACGCAGCTGCCAGAGTGCTTCCGGTGTGCTACTAAAAGGAATCACCACGGTGATGTCTCTCGCCGATGTTTGCAGCAGGCTACGGCGTGCTAGACTCTGATCGAGCAAGCCCCGCATCGCGCTTTTGAGCTGCTCCAGCCGCTCGCCCCGCATGCTGCCAGAGACATCCAGGCAGTAGACCGTGAGTGAGGGCTTGCGCAGACTAGTCTGATAGAGATCGAGGGCTTGCCGCACCACTTCCGCCCGGGGCAGGCGGAGCTGATTGGGAAACGCATCACCGATAGGCCCCGTGCGTCGCCCCGTGGCTGCAATCTCGCGCTGAATTGCGGGCGAGAGAAGCCAGCTCTGGAGTTTCGCAAATGCCTGACGCTTGCCTGCCCCCTGTCCGTGCTCGACATAGCCCAGCGGTGCATCGGCGATCGCAACGCCATCGGAGGGATAGACCACCGTGAGTTTCTCACGGCCTTGCGCGGCAAGTTTTGTATTGGCCTCTGTCGCCATGACCTCGTAGTTGATCATTGCATCGTAGTCGTCGTAGCGGTTCAGGAAAAGCTCCGTCAGCCAGCCTGAGCTTCCCGCTGACCGATTGACTTGCCCGAGAAGCGATGCCACGCCGCGCTGAACGTCTGGTTTTTGCAGGTCATTCTCCGTGAGCACCTGTGGCTTTCCGGCAAACGCGGAGAGAAAGGCGAGATAGGCCGCGGCACCGCTGTTGCTCTGGGTGGCGGAGGTCATTAAAAAACGAAGGCGGCCCGCCTGGGCCGCCTCGCGAATTGTTTGTGTCGTGACACTTTTTTTATCCGTCCAGCCTAGCTTTTGGGCCACACTCTCTTTCAGTGCCAGCCCCACGGGCGACCAGTAGATGCTCTGGACATCTTTCACACGCCGCTGGGTATCGCCCATGCTTGTCCAGAGCGACTGTGCGGGCCAGACTGCATCGGCAGTTCCCCCGCCGCCTTCGAGCTGGCGCATGATCTCAACGGAGCCTTTGTACGCGAAAGTGACGGTGAGATTATTCTCTTTTGCGAAGCGCTGCACCAGCGGCTCCAGGCTCTTGTTCTCGCTGCCCGCGATAATTTGCAGGCTTTCCGTATTTTTCGTCTGGCATCCCGCCAGCAGCGCTCCTGTCATCAGGAGCAGTTTTAAATTTCTTATCATTGCCCTTATTCTCGGGCAAAAGTCTTGGGGTAGTGTTAAGAGGTCATGATGGACACGCTAGGGCAGGGGCTGGCGAGGCAGTTAGCGTTTCTTGGCGAGCCAGAGTTTGCGGAGCCGTAGCTGCTCTTCTGTGGGCATTGTGACCGAGCGGATCTCACTCTTCTCGGTGAGCTCTAAACCAACATGAGCGAGGGCTTTCTCTACGGGGAGCTCGCCAGGGGTCAGAACGAGTTTGTCGTAGAGCGGGCCGAAAGTGTCTCCCCCCGCCACGATGAGCTGCTTGCGGATCTCGTCCTCGGCAAAACCGGGCTGGTTATTGCGGCACTTTTTCCAGAGCGCAAGCTCCACATCGTCTAAGCTGCGCTTGCCATTGGTCTGAGCAAGGAGCTCTAAATCGAGGCAAAGCCCGACCACAAAGCCTTCGTCGTAGTAGCTCAGCCCGAAGCCACTGCTATTGCCGCGTCCGTTGTTGGCCTCCCCCACGCGGGAGCTGGAGTCGTGCGGCGAGACTGTGAGGCGCGCCTCAGAGCGGCGCTGGCGGCGGACGTTGCCCGCGATATCGGCATAGAGATCCTGCTCACTCGTCCAGCCGAAGCGCCCGAGGAGTGTGATGGCGAAGTAGTCGGTGGTGCCCTCTAGCCACCAGAGTGCGCCGGTCGTGGGGAGCTGCGTGTAGTCAAAAGGGCCGAGCGACTGACTGCGGATACGCTTGACATTCCAGAGGTGAAAGAATTCGTGGGCGAGTAGGCCCGCGGTGCGCCTGGAGAACCCGGAGCCTAGGCTGATCTCGGTGCTGCTCAGGTGCTCTAGGCCGGAGCCGCCCGCGCCGCCGGAGCGTACACTGAAGTGCCAGACATACTTGCCGTAGGGGGCACCGCCCATGAACTCCGTTTCTATTTTGGAGACCGTCTCACACGTCTCACGCAGGAGTTTTTTGTCAATCTGATCCGCTCCCGTGCCGCGCAGAGCAATCACATGCTGCTTTCCTGCGGTCTGGTAGGTCTCTTCGTAGTAGCTGCCGAGGGTGACGGGGTTATCGGCGAGGGTGTCGTAGGAGTCGGCGTTGTAGTCCGGGCCGCTGCCATCGAGACCCACGGCTACTTTCCACTCTTTGGGCGTGTCTAGGGTCAGTTTGCAGCGCTCCTGAGTACGCCCGACCACGTAGATATAGGCCGCGATCCCGCTGTAGTGCCCGACTCCGTTTTGGAACTCCAGTGGCGCACTATAGCGCAGCGTCACTTGCTTGGCTCCCATGCTGTTGATCTTCCAGGTGTGATCGTCCACCACAGAGAGCTCCACGGGCTTGTTGCCCTCGCCTGTCGCTGAGAAATTCTTAAGGCGTGCCCCGTAGTTCTGGAGCATGTAGAACCCTGGCATCCAGCGTGGCGCTTGAACGAGGGTCTCGGCGGCATTTGTCGGGATCGTGACGGTGATGGCGAGCTGCTTGGTGTCGGGTTGTGGCTGAACTTTATAGGCAATCTCCGCATGGGCTATGCTTGCCGATGCAAACAACAGGGCAAAGAGGAGCGTGTTTTTCAGGCGAAATATTCCTTGATAGCGTTGATGAACAGAGCGATTCCCTCAGAGTTTACATCCAGATGGGTGACAAAACGCGACTCCGGGGTGATGAGAGCCAGCATTCCGCGCTCCGCAAGTACGGCTTGGAGGGGGGCGCAGTCTTCCTCGGGGAAGGTGGCGAAGACCATGTTGGTCGCGTGTCCGAGAACCGTGACTTGTGGTATTTGTGTCAGCTCTGTCGCTAAGAACGTGGCGTTTGCGTGATCGTCTGCGAGGCGGTTGATATTGTGCTCCAGCGCATAGAGGCCCGCCGCTGCCAGAATCCCCGACTGCCGCATTCCACCGCCCAGCACTTTTCGCCAGCGGTAGGCGCGCTCAATGAGCTCTTGTGAGCCGACCAGCACGGAGCCAACGGGCGCACCCAGTCCTTTAGAGAGACAGATCGAGACCGAGTCAAAGCCGTCGCACGCCTCCGCCAGCGTGACGCCCTGCGCCACCACGGCATTGAAGACCCGCGCTCCGTCTAGGTGGGTCGCGAGCCCTCGGTGGTGCGCCAGCTCCGTTGCGGCTGTAATATAATCTCTTGGGACAACCTGGCCATTGAACGTATTTTCAAGCGCCAGCAATTTCGTGCGGGCAAAGTGCGCCCCCAGTCCCGGCCCATGGCGCTTAATCGCCGCCGTGATCTTCTCCAGTGGCAGCGAGCCATCGTCTTCGTTCTCAAGGGGTTGCGGGACAATTGAGCCCAGCACCGCCGCACCGCCGCCCTCGTACTTGTAGGTGTGGGCAAGCTGCCCGACAATGTACTCATCGCCGCGCTCACAGTGCGCCATGAGTGCGGCAAGATTGCTCTGGGTTCCCGACGGCAGAAACAGCCCCGCCTCTTTCCCTGCGGAGCGTGCCAGCGAGTTTTGAAGCTCTCGCACGGTAGGATCATCTCCCCACACATCATCCCCGACGGCAGCGTGTACCATCGCCTCGCGCATCGCCGGGGTGGGGCGGGTTACCGTATCACTTCGTAGATCTATCATACGCTTTTCCTCCGCCGATTGAAATCGGCGTCTGCAATGGCTTCGTTCCTCAGCCGCAAAGCCCGTGCCGGGCTACCGAATCTGTATTCCCAGCCCGGCACGGGCTTTGCGGCGCTTGCGCCACTGTTGACGCCGGTTTTCAACCGGTGGCCAAAATTTCGTCCCAGCGGAGCATCACACCTTGGGCTTTGAGGCGAGCTTGAAACTCGGCCAGAAGTGCGGGGGAGTCGTGGACGGCGCTAGGGTCGCGGAGGTCTTTTTCGAGGCAGAAGGCGGCCAGCGATCCGGCGATCTCTCCGGCGAGGAACTCCGTAGGGTGCATCCGTGCCGACGCGAGGGCGAGGCGGCTGGCACCGAAGTTCTTGGCGGCGGGCAGGATATTCACGGGGCCAGATGCGGGGAGAAACGCCCCGAGCGGCAGGTGGTAGGGAAGCGCCACCGAGAGCAGGGGAGGCTCGCCCTTGCTAGGGTGAATGTCCATGGCGTAGAGCGCACAGCCCACGGAGTCGGGGAAGAGCGTGCCCCACTTGGCGGCGGGGTCGGTTGAGCGCAGGTGGTTTTGAGTAAGCATCGTGCGGGCCTGCAAGCGCCGCGACTCCCGGATATAAGGATGGATCGCCCAGCCACTCTCAGTGGGAACTTGCATTTCGGGGTAGCCGAGCTTGGTGGGGTCGTCATCACGAGGGCACTCGGTCTGGAGCCAGTAGGCAAAGCCCTTGGCAAAGTTCAGGCCACGATCGAGAATCCGCACTTGCTCATCCACGGGCTTGTCAAGATAGCTCTCCTCGTGGAAGTCGTTGCCACGCCAGTTAATCAGCGCGAGATCACCGACGGGGGACTGCTTTCCCGTGAAGCTCGACGAGGCGATCAGGCGACGGTACGTCCAGAAGGGCAGATAACTACGGCCATTGGCTTGCGCTTTTTCCAGCACTTTATAGGTCACGGAGTACGGCTCGGTTTTATCACGGTAGATGTAGTCCAGCGTGTACTCGCCCAGGCTCTTAAAATAGTCGTACTCGGCGGGTTTTTCGGGGATCGGGCCGGGCGCGGCTTGCCAGTCCATGAGAAAGCAGTACGTGAAGCTTTGCACCCAGTTTGGGTTTGCTGTCTCGGGTGCGAGGGACTCCCCGAACTCCGAAAACGCCTCCTGACCGACTCGAAACGGGGAGCCCGCGAGGGCAAGTGCCGCACCGTCCTCAGTGGCATCCAGCAGAAACCGGCAGCCGATGCGTGTGATCTTGCCCGTCTCTAAGCTCGCGATATCGGCGTAGTTGATGCGCTGCTGGCCCGAATATTGGGTCACGGAGCGGAGCTGATGGCGCATGAGCACGCGCCGAATCGCGCCAGATTTTTCGTAGGGAGTCAGCCTGTCTTTGATGGCCTTCTCCCACACTTCGGGCAGACCCGAGACGCGACTGACCCAGCAGTCGCCGATGTTCTTGCCCGCGCCGGGTTTTACGCCTGGCTGGGCACCGTAGTGATCTCGAACTGCTTGTCGGAGCGCTCGGTAGGTCTTGGTGGACGGTCCCGGCTCTTTCTCCACATGGCTATTCTCATCGGGAACCGGCACGAGCTGGCTGGTGAGCTGACCGCCGAGCATCCGGGTAGGCTCGACAATCACCACGGAGAACCCGCGCCTCGCTGCCGCCTCGGCTGCTGCAACACCACCGAGCCCGCCGCCAACCACCAGCACATCACAGCTTAAACTGACATCGGAGGGCGCAATGGCGACGTCCACAGCCCGGCGCTTTTCGATATCTAAGACCCGGGTCAGCTCAAAGGGAGCGGACACGGTAGGCAATTGGGCGTGGGCTTCAGGCATCGCAAGACTCAGGAGGATGAGGAGGGCGGTGGAGAGTACGAGTGGTTGGTTCATGATAGCCACCCCGGTTAGAGCGGGGTGGCTGGAGAGCCTTCGGCTACAAAGGGCGTTCCGCCCATAAAATTTGGTATGGCCGGAACGGCCTTTGTAGCGCGAAGTGCTCTCCAGTCCCGCCGTTCCAATCGGCGGGA
>JANNDD010000224.1:0-7044 GCA_031387365.1 Armatimonas sp.
TTTGTCAATATGGAACTACTTCGCGCACTCGTTGAGTGCTTCGGTTGGGACTATGTTCGTCTCCCTGGCTCCCTTGCAGCAACTCCCACGAGCGAGCCGGAGCCTGATGTCTCCGTCACGGTTAAGCCACGCCGTGAGTACCTCAAGACCGGCATTCCTCCCGGCAGTGAGTTTCGGCTTGTGGTGGAGGTCTCCGACAGCACGCTCTGGCGCGATAAAGGCCAGAAAGCAAAGCTCTACGCTACCGCAGGAGTGCCCGAGTACTGGGTCGTCAATATCACCGGACGCACCGTGATCGTCCACCGCAGGCCCGTCGGGGAGGACTACCAGAGCATCGTCACCTACAACGAGAACGAGTCAATCTCCCCCGAAGCCGCCCCCGAGCACACCATCGCTCTAGTGGAGATTTTCCCGCCCGTCGAATCCAACCCCGACGATACCGAGGCGTAAACGCCCCGTCTCGTAAATACGCGGTTCTGCGAACCTACCGGAGTAGATATGTCCGCAGGACGGCGCAACCTTGAGGCGGGGCGTTCACGCTCTGACTGTGTCGCAATGAAGTTAGGCGCTCTCTTCGCGCACTTTGCCTTCACCCTCAAAGATCAGTCTTCGGGTGGCGACTTTGTCTAAAAAGAATCTATCGTGGCTGACCACGATGACCGCGCCGGGGAAGTGGATCAGCGCTTGTTCCATTACTTGAATACTGGGCATGTCTAAGTGGTTCGTGGGCTCGTCTAAGATAATCACGGGAGAGCCCGAAAGCAGGCACTGCGCTAGCGCAACCCGAGACTTCTGGCCGCCGGAGAGCGTCCCGAGCCGCTGCATGCGGTCCATCTCTGAGAAACGGAGCATCTCTAGAAACTTATGGACATGCTTGCGCGGCGCATGAAACGCGAGCCCAAATGTATTGATCGCGTGCGAGAGCGTGTCTTTCGGATCAAGATTCTCTAGGAGCTGGTTAAAGTGCACCGCTTTCACGCCGCCCTCCCAGCGCACTATCCCCGAGTCTGGCGCTTCCTCGCCCGTCAATACTCTCAGCAGTGTGGACTTGCCGCTGCCATTGCGCCCCACAATCGCCAGGCGCTCGCCGCCGTGTAGCTCCAGGGTGAGATTCGTGAAGAGTGTCTGCTCGCCGTAGGCCTTGCAAATATCCTCTGCTCGCATGAGATTATCTCGCACATGGAGGCCCTCATAGATCTCAGTGATCAAAATCTGCGCGGGGCGCGGCGTGACACGCTTTTTCAAGTCCGCCAGCTTGCGCTCCCGCCGCTCCTTGTGCTCTTTGAGCGCCTCAGCTTCGAGAAGCAGCAGCTCTTCCTCGTGGAGGAACTGGCGCTCGCTCGTCTTGAGACGAAACGGTTTCTCGCGGATGTAGTCGGAGTAGTTGCCCGCGTAGTCGCTCAGCCGGTAGTTCTCTAGCTCCACAATACGCGTGACGACGCGGTCTAGAAACTGCCGGTCGTGGGAAACCAATAAAACAGCACCCGGAAAATCACGGAGCCACTCCTCAAGCCACGCGACCCCCTCGACATCGAGATAGTTCGTGGGCTCATCTAGGAGCAGTGCCTCAGGTGACTCAAGCAGGATCTTCGCCAATGCCGCACGGTTCCGCCAGCCGCCTGAGAGCTGGGAAATAGGCCGCGTCCGGTGCTCGGCATTAAAACCCAGCTTGCCCAGCACGGTATCCACTGCAACCTGCCAGTTCCAGCCGTCGAGCACCTCCATGCGCTCCAGCAGCTCCGCCTGGCGCTCTAGTAAAACCTCTAAGTCCGCGCCCTCATCGGCAAACTGAGTGCCAATTGCCTCTAGCTCGGCTTCAATCGCACGCGGCTCAGCAAGCACCTCGCCCAGAATCTCTTCCACACTCAGCGTGCTATCGAGCTGGGAGAACTGCGAAAAGTACCCGACTTTGAGGCCTGGCTCTTGCTCCACGCGGCCCTCGGTGGGAGCGAGTTCGCCCAGAAAGAGCCGAATGAGTGTGGTTTTTCCCGTTCCATTCTGCCCGATCAGTCCGACCCGCTCCCCCTTGGTGAGCTTAAAGAAAACCTCCCGCAGTACCTGCCGGTCGTCGAAACGCACGGTGACGCCGTGCAGGCGCAGGAGACTCAACTACTTGATCAGCTTTGCCGTTTTAATGGCATCGAGCTTCGGGAAGTTCTTCTCTAAAAACTTATTGCCCTCCGCGGCGATCTGGCCCTGGAGCTGCGTGATCTGCTCGCCGTACTCGCCGTAGAGCTTATCCACCACCTCCATGCCCTTCACCACGGTGGCAAACGGCGAGAAGCCCATCTGATCAAGCCGTGCATTGTCTACCAGGTTGATAAACAGCTGGGTCGAGCGCGAGTTGGGCGCACCGGACTTTGCAAACGTCAGCGTCCCACGCTTGTTGCTGCCCTTAACCGGATCGTCCTGGATATTGCTCTCCAGCCACTTTCCCGCGAGGCTCGGGTCGCCGTGAATGCCGAACTGCACCACGAAGCCAGGAACCACACGAAAGAACTTGATCCCGTCGAAGAAGCCGTTCTTCACGAGATTGTAAAAACGATCCGCACCATTCGGAGAGAGAGCACGGGTTGCCTCCATGATAAAAACACCCTTGGTCGTCTCGAACTGTACCTTGAACTTGGCCGGGGCTTTCTCTTTGAGCGCCGCCGGATTTTTGAGGTTAGCCTTTTGCATGTGCCTATTGTACCCTGCCTCATGAACGAGGCAGCCCCGCTTCGCTTCCGGCGCGGGCGCCACAAAGTCGCTCCGCGACATCCCCCGGTTGAACGTCGCCCTATTGAGAGAGTCTCAATTTGGCAGATCGTCTTCAGTACTTTGCTCCCAAGTGGTGCGTGTTGTTTGGTCGGCATGGTGCTCTTTCTGGCGGTCGACGTAGGCGATGGCGTTCCTGCGGTGAACTTGGCTGAGAGAAAAGACTGCATAACCGTCTGCCCACTGAAAGAACTGATCCGTCCCAACAAGGTTCCGTGCAAGTGAGGAAGAGACCCCCTTCATCTGCTTCAATAGATTTGAAATGCTGGTCGTGACCGAAAGGTAGAGAACCACATGGACATGATCGGGCATGCCATTTATCGCCAGCACCCGACAACCTAATTTTTCTGCCTCGCCACGGATACACCGATAAATATCTCGCTCCAGATCAGGTGTCACAAGCGCCCGACGCTGCTGGGTCGTCCAGATCACATGAAGTCCCACCGAAACCCGATTGCGCCCCCGGCGCGTACTACGCAAAATTATTCTGTTACTCTTCACCCCCCCATAACGGTTGAGAACAGCCCAATCTTACAAAAGAATGAAATTTTATTTATCTTCCTACTATCCTCATGTCGCGGAGCGACTTTGTGGCGCCCGCGCCGGAAGCGAAGCGAACCTGCCTCGTTCATGAGGCAGGTACAATGAGGTATGCGGATTCTCTGGTGTTTGCTTTTGGTAGCTTGGGCCACGGTGGCTCGGGCGCAGACGGAGCCGATTGTACTCAAGGTCGGCGGTGCGTACTCGACCTGGGGCATCCCCGATCCCAACTCCACAGCTCCCTTTGACCGTGCACGCCGTACGGTCTTCGAGGCATTTACCAAAAAACACCCGGAGATTAAGCTAGAGCGGTTTACATCGCTGAGTATCCAGGGACCCGCCGCCGAGTCAGGGATCTTGATGGCGTATGCAGGGGGAACAGCGCCCGATATTGTCTATGTGAACATGCGACTGATGCGCCAGTACATCGGGCAGGGGTTCTTGCAGCCGCTGGATGGCTTGCTCACCAAGTACCCTGACACGCTGACGCGCGTGCACCCAAACCTCAAAAAAGAGCTGAGTGTTGATGGGCATGTGTACTCGGTGCCGTATGCCCAGTTTGTGCAGGCGCTCTACTACCGAAAAGATCTCTTCCGTGAGGCGGGGATTGATCCGAACCGCGCGCCGCAGACCTGGGATGAGTTCTACACCTACTGCCAGAAGCTCTATGATGAGAAAAAAGGGCAGTGGGGCTTTACGTTTCCTCCTTCGGACGGGAGCTGGTACTGGATTAATTTTCTCTACGCGGCGGGCGGCGATGTCACGCGGCAGAACGAGAAGGGACAGTACGTGGCCGCCTTCAACTCCGAGGCGGGAGAGAAAGCGCTGGCGTTCTACCGGAAGCTGATGACGACAAAGGGCGTGAGCACCAAGTCTACGACGCGTTCTCAGGACATCTCGGCGGGGAAGCTTGCCATGTGGTTTAGCTACCAGAGCGATGACCTCACCAACATGAACAGCTTCGATCTGAACCCCTCGCTGATCGGGATCGCACCGCTGCCCAAAGGCCCGACGGGGCTACGGGGTAACGAACTCAATGCCTCGATGTGGGGAATCAATGCTTCCGTCAAAGACGAAAAGAAGCTTCAAGCGTGCTATGATTTTGTGAATTTTATGGCCAGCGAAGAGGCCAGTCAGATTCGTGTGCAGGCGTATGTGGAGAATGGACTGGGGCAGTTAGTCAATCCCAAAGAACTCAAGAAATGGGGCTACGAGGAGTTTATTACTGCCTCCGCACGCCCATGGCTGGAGTCGCAGGAGGCACTTTTTGCCTCGGGCAAGCCAGAGCCTGCCGGGCCGAACATGGCCTTTATCTACAAGCTTTTAGATGAGCCGCTGGATCAGGCGACACTCTACCCGGATCGCTCGATCAAACAGATTCTGAGTGCGGCGGAGCAAAAAGTCAACTCGAAGCTCCTGAACTACGCCGACCCGGTCACGGTAGCGCAGCGTCGGACAGTTGCAAGTGGGATCGCGGGCGTGATTCTGGCGCTTCTGACAGTGCTGCTAGGGCGCGTCTTACTGCAGGCATGGCGTGGCCGAAAGCTCGCCACTGCGAGCATGGCGGGGAGCAAGCTGCCGCTACGGACGCACCTGGCAGCCTGGGCGTTTATGCTTCCCGCCGTCTTCTCCGTGGCGCTCTGGGCCTACTTCCCCTTGCTCAAGGGCATGGTCATGGCTTTCCAAGACTACCGTATTCTGGGCGACTCGAAGTGGATTGGGTTGGATAACTTTATCGAGGCCGCGACCCAAGAGACGTTCTGGAAGGGTTTTTACAACGCCTTTGCCTTCACCGGCTGGCTGCTGGGTTTGGGGTTCATGCTCCCGATTGTTCTGGCGCTGATGCTCAATGAGATTCCCAAGGGGAAAGTTATCTACCGGGTACTGTACTACCTGCCTGCCGTCACCACCAGCGTGATTGTCGCAATGCTCTGGAAGCAGTTCTTCGACGCCAGCCCGCAGGGTTTCGCCAACGCCCTGCTCTCCGTGTTTCATATCGAGCCGCAGAAGTGGCTGCAAGACCCGGCGCAGGCCAAGTTCGCGGTTGTCTTGCCGCTGATCTGGGCGGGAGCCGGGCCGGGGAGCATTATCTATCTGGCGGCACTGCAAGGCATCCCCGATGAGATGTACGAGGCGGCGGACCTCGACGGCGCGGGCGTTCTCACCAAGATCTGGCGTATCACGCTACCGACGCTCTCGCCGCTGATCATTATCAATCTCGTGGGCGCGACCATCGGAGCCTTCAAGATCATGGAGCCCGTGCTCGTCCAGACCGCAGGTGGCCCGGACTACGCCACCCACACCATTGGGCTGGAGATCTGGTACAACGCCTTCATGTACCTCAAGTTCGGCTACGCCACCGCCGCCGCCTGGATGATGGGCCTCGTGCTGGTCAGCCTGACCATCTACCAGCTCAAGGTGCTCCAGAACGTCAAGTACAGCACCGCTGGAAGGTAGGTTTAGAAAATAAGATGAATCATAATTTGCCGAAATGTTTAGTTGGTTTCGAAATCGAAGATTATTTCGTGACCAGAGAAGACGGTTACAAAGGGCTTGTATTTTATGTTCTACTATCGGGAGCTATACCTCCTAATGTTATCGTCGAGAAATTACAGAAAGAACTTAATGTAAAAGCTGCAAAAGGAACGACTATATTTGGTATTAGGATTAAAAATGAGGAAAAAATGATGATGAGCATGACGATTGGATTTGGTCGTAAAAATCGAGAAACGGTTGAATCTGCTACTTTCTTAGATAAATCATCGCGATGTAAAATCCTTGTTAGCTTTAGAGATTCTTCTCCGTCGTGAAAAATCATCGCAAAGCTTGACACTACGGATACGGTCAACGAAATCACAGGCGCATAAATGGGCCCGCGAATCACGATTCACACCCAAGTCGCGGCGCAGTACGGTAAGGACTCCAACGAGCTGGCGCCGGTCGGGCTGAAGAAGACCAGCGAGTACAAGCCGCGCACTCGGAAAGCGGACACCGCCGGTTAGAGCGGCGGTGCTGGAGAGCCTTTGGCTACAAAGGCCGTTCCGGCCATACCTCGCTCCGGATTCTTATGGGCGGCACGCCCTTCGTAGCCGAAGGCTCTCCAGTCCTGCCGCTCCAACCGGCAGGACGAATAACCGGCAGGACTTACTGTTCGATGCTGGCTTGAAGCGTAGGAACAAGCTGCTTCTTGCGCGAGACGACGTGGCCTAGATCGAACTCGGTGGCGTTGACGCGGGCGAAGGGGAGCACGTCTACCATCGTGCGCTCGCCAACAACAAGCAGGCGGCTCACGCCCTCAATCACATCGGTCACCATCAGGCAGACAAGTGCGTGGCCCTCACGGACGCGGCGGATGGTCATGGCATCCAGTAGCTCCTCTTGTCGTTCGGGGAGCTCACGCAGACTACTCACCTCGACTTGGCCGATACTGACAAGCTGCTGGGCCATCACGTAGGTCTTCCGGTCCGAGTCCACGATGTCCTCGGCGGTGCGCGACGAGAGCCCGGGCGCGGCGCTGAGCAGCTCCTCGCCGTAGAGCGCAACGTCCACGCGGGCAACACCACCCAGCCAGCTTGCCATGGCCTCATCGCGTGGGGTGCTGGTGGGGGAGCGGAAGACCAGGGTGTCGGAGAGAATCCCGGAGAGCAGCATTCCGGCGAGTGCGCGCGGCGGGGTGATCCGACGGGCGCGACACTGCTCCGCGACCAGAGTGGACGTGCTACCCACGGGATCAACCACAAAGGGAAT
>JANNDD010000235.1:0-1119 GCA_031387365.1 Armatimonas sp.
GTACGAGAAGCCGACACCGGCTCTCTCGTGGTTGTCACGCTCTACCGCAAGGGCGCTGTCGAGGTCGTCAGGCGGCTCACGGGAGCGATCCCAGAGCCAACAAGGCGACAGCGGCGCGAGACCTTCGTCTACGAGGCAAAACCTTCTCAGGAGGTGACCTCATGAGCGGCTATATGCGGCCCATTAAGTTCCTCCTGGGCAAGGTCTTCCTGACTCCCGCAGCAATGGAGGCTCTCGTCCGAAACGATGAGGAGCTTATCCACCTGCTCAAGCGTCACCGTGAAGGCGACTACGGCGCGGAGATGGCCTACGACGACCGCGTCGTAAACGAGGAGTCCATCAAGCGCGGTGGACGCGTTCTCTCGCACTACACGCTCCGAGACGGCACGGTTCTCAGTGTCGTCACTGAAGCGGGCTGGCAAGAGACAACCTGCCAGATACGAGAGGAGAGTTGATGATGAATACGTTCAAAGCTCCACTCTTCCCCACTGGCGAGTTCCTGGTGACACCGGGGGCGCTCCTAGCCTCCATCGCTTGCCAGGCGAACCTGGAGGGCTATCTGGAGAGACACGCACGCGGCGACTGGGGCGTTCTAGATGCCCATGACCGCCGCGTGAACGAGGAGGCGCTCCGAAACGGGCACCGACTCCTCTCCGCCTACGACCTCCCCGCAGACACAGTGGATGGCGCAGACACAGCAAGCCACACAGACAACGCAAGCGGCGGTGGCCAGACCTCCATTCGGATCTGGATCATCACCGATGCTGACCGGCGCAGTTCGACAGTTCTGCTCCCCGATGAGTATTGAGGAAATACTCAACAAATATTGAGGAAACTCCTCAAGAACAGAAAGGATTCCATGAAGAAAGTCACGGACGAGACCTACGCTCTTACGGGTGCAGGAACCGTTCAGAAAACCCGCTTTCGCCTCTTCCTTCCCGAGGAGCATGATAGCGAGAAAAGCGTTGTCTTGGTTCTGAGCTACGCGCTTCAGAACCCGAGTGTCCCGGTGCCTGAATGGGTATCGGCACTCATCGCTCAGACCATCCAGATGCTGCACCAAAAAGGTCAGCGTTACCTTGTTTTCGTCCACTTCCCCGAGCACACCGACAAGGGAAA
>JANNDD010000270.1:0-1500 GCA_031387365.1 Armatimonas sp.
TCACACAATGCACTCTGTTGGGCTATCCGAGCAAGCCCTGCCTTGGTGGTTCTGGCTGATGATGCTTATCGGGATCATCTCCTCAACCGTTATCCATGAGTTTGGTCACGCCTGGATGGCGGATAAGCTGGGCGATCCGGGCCCGCGTGCGCAACACCGGCTCACTCTCAACCCTATCGCGCACTTCGATCCTCTGGGGTTCACCTTGATGGTGGTAACGACATTCTTGAAGATGCCACTCGGCTGGGGCAAGCCGGTCAAGACGGATCCGGATAAGTTCACCGTGGTGGGCCGACGAATGGGAATGGCGCTGGTGGCGATTGCGGGGCCGCTGATGAACCTGCTCTTGGCCTTCCTTCTCTCGTTTATTGTGCGCTTGGCATTTGGCGGGAGCCTAGGGAGCCTGCCGTACTGGTTTGAGTATGTCTTTATCGGCATGATTATCGCCACGATGATCAATATTCTGGTGTTTGCCGAGAACCTGATCCCAGTGCACCCGATGGATGCCTCCCACGTGGTCGCCGCGCTCCTGCCCGAAGGTCTGGGCCGAGTCTATGTGGCTTTCATGCAGAAGTTTGGCTTTTTTCTCCTGTTGGCACTCTCGTACTTCGAGGTGATCGGAGCCTTTCTCCTGCCGATTGTTAAGTTCTTCATCCGCCTGCTGCTGCCCATGCTGCCCGTCGGCTAGATTTCCTCGAAATGCAAAAAAAACGACTACTCTCTGGGATGCAGCCGACCGGTGGCGGTCGGCTGCATCTGGGTAACTACGAAGGCGCACTCAAGCCCTGGACAAAGCTCCAGGACGACTACGAGATGTTCTGCTTCGTCGCCGACTGGCACGCCTTTACCACGCTCACTGCCGCTCCCACGGATATTGCCGCTGCAAGCCGTGAGGTAGCACTCGACTACCTCTCCGCTGGGCTCGACCCTGAGAAGTGCGCTATTTTTCGCCAGAGCCAGGTTCCCCAGCACGCCGAGCTGGCCGTGCTGCTTGGAATGGTGACACCTGTCTCCTGGCTAGAGCGTGTCCCCACCTACAAAGAGAAACGTGAGTTTGTGAGCGAGGGCGGCGGCGACTCGGGGCCGAGCTTCGGGCTTCTTGGCTACCCCGTGCTCCAGACTGCCGATATTATTGTCTACCGTGCGCATGTGGTGCCGGTGGGAAAAGACCAGGCACCGCACCTGGAGATCAGCCGCGAGATCGCCCGGCGCTTCAACCATCTTGTGGGTGAGGAGATCTTCCCGATTCCCGATGCACTGATCTCCGAAGCCACCGGTATTCTGCCAGGACTAGATGCCGATGAGAGCGGGCAGCTTCGTAAGATGAGCAAGAGCTACAACAACTGTATCTATCTCACCAATACGCCCGATGAAGTCGCGGCGCGCCTCAAGACGGCCTTCACGACTCCCACCAAGATTCGCAAAGATGATCCCGGCATTCCCGAGGGCTGCGCCGTTTGTCAGCTTCGCAAGCTCTACGACCCGGCGGGCTTCCAGCCA
>JANNDD010000399.1:0-1161 GCA_031387365.1 Armatimonas sp.
CTGGCCGCTGAGTTTTCCGCCCCGTACTTCACCGCCCTCACCGAGTTTGTCGCCGCTGAGCGCACCGCCCATCCGGGCGCGGTCTTTCCCGCCGAGGACGAGGTTCTGAATGCGCTGAAGCTCACGGCACTCGCCGACGTGAAAGTCTTTATTCTCGGGCAAGACCCGTACCCGACGCGTGGCCACGCACACGGTCTGGCATTCTCGGTTCAGCCCACGGTGAAGCCGCTCCCGGCATCGCTGCGTAATATCGCCAAAGAGCTGGAGAGCGATTTAGGACTCCCGAAACCGACATCGGGGAGCCTGATCCCTTGGGCCAAGCAGGGCGTCCTGCTGCTCAATACCGTGCTCACTGTGCGCGAGGGCGAGGCCAACTCGCACCAAAAACGCGGCTGGGAAAAATTCACCGATGCCGTGATCCGCGCCGTCAGCGACGCCAGCGCGGAGCGCGTGGTCTTTATTCTCTGGGGCAAGCCTGCCCAGAAAAAAGAGGCGCTGATTGATGCCAGCAAACACACGATCCTCAAGTCTGCGCACCCATCACCGCTCTCCGACAGCACGGGGTTCTTTGGCAGTAGGCCGTTCTCCCAGGCCAACGCCGCCCTGAAAGCCGCCGGGCGCACGGAGATAGATTGGTCGTTCAGGTAAAATGAGGCATGCTCCTGAACCTTACTGTGCTGTTTTTTGCGCTACCTCATCAGGTGATGCCACCGCCGCGCTGGAATGTCTTGCTTGTCACCGCCGATGACATGAACGCCGACTCGGCGGGCTGGATGGGAAATAAGCTGGGCGCGACTCCTCACTTGGACGCCTTTGCAGCCACGGCGCACCAGTTTGTCAATAACCATGTGACCGTCCCTATCTGCCAGCCAAGCCGTGGGGCGCTCCTGACCGGGCGGGTTCCTCACCGTAATGGGGCTCTGGGCTTCAATCCCATTTCGTCGGGAGTACCCACCTTGGTGGGGATGCTGAAGGAGGTGGGCTGGTTTATAGCTTCCCTCAACAAGCAAGCCCACATGAAGCCCGACAGTGCCTTCCCCTAGGACCTGGCGCTCACGGACTCGGGAAAGAACCCGAAGCTCTTTGGGGAGCAGATCAGCCAGTGTCTTAAGGCGGCCAGTACGGCGGGGAAGCCGTTTTTTATCAACGCGAATATCACCG
>JANNDD010000416.1:0-1761 GCA_031387365.1 Armatimonas sp.
GGCGGCGACGACGAGACCGAGGTGCTTTTTGAGATCACGATGAAGAACTTACTGGTCAGTGGTGAGATTGACTACGCGGACTTTCTGGCGCGTGCGGATGTTCTTGCCGCGACGGGAGCCACCGTGCTGATCTCGGACTACTTTGAGTACTACCGGCTTGCCTCGTACCTTCGGCGCTACACGAAGCTGCCCATCGGGATCACGATGGGCATTCCGAGCCTGACGGATCTCTTCGACGAGCGCTACTACGAGAACCTGGAGGGGGGCATCTTAGAGTCGTTTGGTCGGCTCTTCAAAAATGACCTGAGGCTCTATGTCTATCCCTTGATGGACAAGTCTAGCCGCCAGCTCATCACCGTTCCCAAGCTCAAAGTCGCGCCGCATCTTCAGAGTCTCTACGAGCACTTGGTGGAGAACAGCTTTATCCAGAGTTTGGATTTTTATAACCGGGAGTTTCTGCATATCTTCTCGCGCGATGTCTTGCGCAGGATTCAGGAAGGCGATGCCACGTGGGAGAGTGCGGTGCCAGAGCCAGTCGCGAAGCTCATCAAGAAGCGTGGTTTCTTCAATTGTCCCCCCGCAATTCCCACTCCTGACGAAAATACCAGACTTCTCTAAATCGCTGAAGTCGCGGCTCTACCATTCCGAAACTAAACATATGGATTCGAAAATAGACCGTCGCAGCGCCGATACGCATCAAAAAGCACTGGCAATCAATCTCAATCCCCGCCTCTACGGGACGTTTGCGGAGATTGGAGCGGGTCAGGAAGTGGTGCGCTGGTTCTTTCAGGTGGGCGGCGCTGCGGGGACCATTGCGAAGTCCATCTCGGCGTACGATATGACCGTCAGCGATGCCATCTACGGCTCGTCGCCGCGCTATGTCTCCCGCGAGCGGCTCCAGACTATGCTCGACTACGAGTTTAACTTGCTTCTTGAGCGCCTTGGACCCGCACGAGGGGAGAGCACCGATTTCTTTGTTTTCTCCGATACGGTCGCTGCTAGAAATTTTCATGGCACTAACGAGTGCCATGGCTGGATGGGAATTAAGTTCCAGACAGAGGGTCAGCGCGGCCCCAGCCAAGTCGTGATCCATGTCCGCATGCTCGATAAAGACCATGTCAGCCAGCAAGAGGCACTGGGCATTGTCGGGGTTAATCTCATTCACGCCGCACTGCTACGTAACACCGATACGGACTCCGTTCTTTGTTCGCTCTTGGATAGCCTGACCGCCGAGCGCATCGAAGTGGACATGATTAAATTTAGTGGTCCGGCGTTTTTAGAGATAGACCACCGGCTTGTTGCTCTGAAGCTGGTGCAGCTAGAACTCTCTGCCGCTGCGCTCTTCTCTGCGGATGGCGAGGTTCTCCAGCCGTCGGAAGTGCTGCGCAAGAAGCGTATTCTGGTGGAGCGTGGCTCGTTTCGGCCCGTGACGCACGTGAATCTAGACATGATCCACTGCGCAAGACAGCAGTTTGTAGATAACGCCGCAGACGATAGTGAAGTGGTGAGTCTCTTTGAGATCACGATGAAGAACCTCCGGGCCAGTGGTGAGATTGACTACGCGGACTTTCTGGCGCGTGCGGATGTGCTTGCCGCGACAGGAGCCACCGTGCTGATCTCGGACTACTTTGAGTACTACCGGCTTGCCTCGTACCTTCGGCGGTATACGAAGCTGCCCATCGGGATCACGATGGGCATTCCGAGCCTGACGGATCTCTTCGACGAGCGCTACTACGAGAACCTAGAGGGGGGCATCTTAGA
>JANNDD010000437.1:0-7566 GCA_031387365.1 Armatimonas sp.
GTGCTGGGCAGCACTCCCCCCTCAGCGGGTGCGGCGTTTACCATCACGCTCTTATGCACGGGGCCAGGTCGCAGCATGGCGAGGTCTAGGGTGACTTCAATCGTGGCGCTGACTCCCGGAGGAAGGGTCACGCTATCGGAAGTAGTTGAAGACACAGAGGATATGAGCTTTCCGTTGATGCAGGGGCAGTTTCCCTTGATGCCGCTGAGGGTGATGGGGATGGTGCGGCTGTTGTTGAAGGGGAACTTGCGCGTGATAAAGCGCCCGTCGAGCACGCTGACCGCGCCGAAGTTACCTGAGGCGCTGGTCGTGTTGGCTGTGGTGGGTTGTGCGGGTGTGCTGGCGGTGGCCGCGCCGGGCGTGGGGATACGTCCCCCACTGGCACCAGGGAAGCCGGGGCGAGCGCCGAAGCCCCCCAAACCAAAGCTGGGCTGGAGCGGGGGGAGCTTGGTGACGGTGACTCCTGCGGGTGGGTTGAAGGCGAAGGTGCCCTCGGGGATGGGCTGGTTTACCTTGAGGTTGGTGAAGGTGAGAACGCTGATGCTGCCCTGCTGGCCCCAGAGGACGTTCTCGATGACGACCTGGCGCAGGAGCTTATCGGCGCTTCCCAGGTAGAAGGTAATGCGCTGCTTATCGTGGGCGGGGAGCTTGGCACCCTCGGGGTCTTCCGGCCCCTGAAGTCCGATCTCGCGCAGGGTAGCAGTCACGGCGGTGCAAGCGACTCCGGCGACGGTTGCGGTGCCTGCCTGCTCGACGGAGAGGAGCCGTCCTTCGCTGCGTGCGTCTTCTAGCGGGTCGCGGCCCAGCAGGAGTGCGGCGACGGGCGGTGGGAGTGCTGCCAGGACTTGCCGAGCGCCGGTCTGGGAGAGCGCTACGCTCTGCGTGAGGGCTTTCTCCTCTCCGTCCGGTGCGAGGGCGCGTTCGGTGATGGCGGCGAGCTTTCCGTCGTTGTCGTAGCGAAGCGCATAGAGCTGTTTTCTATCGGTAATGGTGGTTGCTCGTGGCAGTGCGTCTTTACCGGGTGTGGTGACTTCGAGGCGTGCCTGGCCATTCTTGGTGAGCGTGAGAGTTCCTTGGGCGGAGCGAAGGGCGGCTTCGAGCGCCTTCTGCCCTTGAGCGCTCGTCGGGCGTAGTGAGAGGTTCGCCTTCGATAAGTAGCGCCAGTCCAGCGTGCTTTCCAGCACCGCCACTCGCCCATGCCCTTCGGCTCCAGCGGTGAGCAGTGCCAGGGCGGAAGAGTCCGACTTGATCGGGGAAGTGGTGGATGGCTTGGCAGGTTCGATGGGATGCGTTGCGGGGCGTGTCGTCGGGGTGACAGGTTTCTGAGAAGGCGCGGGTTTTGGCTTGGGGGGAGCCGTGGGCTTCTGGGGAAACGAGACCAGCGAGACGAGGGAAAGAAGAGTCAGCATCGTTAAGTGTCCTCAAGGCAGCAGTAATCCTATTTTACCGGATTTCGTTGTGCGCGATACAATGCAAGCCAGAAGATGGACGAACAAGCAATAGATCACGATAGGCTTTTTAAGGAGCTGCTCACGACATTCTTTATCGAGTTCGTCGAGGCGTTTCTGCCCGATGTACACGCCTACTTAGAGCCGGAATCTATTGTCTTTCTGGACAAAGAGATCTTCATGGACATCACCGAGGGCAACCGCTACGAATCCGATATTGTGGTGCAGGCCAAGTTTCAGGGCCGCGATGCCTTCTTTCTGCTGATCGTGGAGAACCAGTCCACTCCCCAGAGCGAGTTCCCTGACCGGATGTTTAACTACGTGGGCCGCTTCTGGGAGAAGTTTCGCCTGCCGATCTACCCCGTGGCACTTTTCTCCTACGACCAGCCGCTCAAGCTCGCACCCAACACGTTCTCGATGGAGTTTCCCGGCTTCTGGGTGATTCAGTTTCAGTTCCGTGCCATCCAGCTCAACCGTCTGAGCTGGAAAGACTACGCCAAGAAGCGCAAC
The DNA here is from genome assembly GCA_031387365.1 of Armatimonas sp. Taxonomy (GTDB): domain Bacteria; phylum Armatimonadota; class Armatimonadia; order Armatimonadales; family Armatimonadaceae; genus Armatimonas. Next base: position 1,959 of record JANNDD010000437.1, read on the forward strand.
CCGGCAGCGACGGCCTTGATGGTGAAGATGCAGATTCCCGAGGACGAGCGGGTGAAGGTGCGGCTTGAGTGTCTGCGTCTGATCGTGACGCTGAAGCTCGACCCGGCCCGCTCTCAGCTAATCGCGGGTTTTGTGCGAACGTACTTGCAGATGACACGTCTTGAGCTGGTGGAACTCCAGCGCGAAGTGGGGCTGTTGCCCCGAGAGGAGCTAAATACAATGATGACGCTAACGAATGAATGGATTGAGCTAGGCGAAGAAAAAGGCATCGAGAAAGGTATCGAGCAGGGCATTGCTAAAGGAATTATCGAAGGCATTGAGAAGGGCCGGACAGAGGGCTTGACAGAGGGCCGAACGGAAGGCCGGACAGAAGGCCGTGCTTCGGAGGCGCGTAGCCTGATTCTGCGTCTGGGCACGAAGCGCTTTGGAGCGGCCAGCGCGGAGTCCGAGGCGGTGCTGGAGGCGGCGGACATTGAGCGCTTGGAAGCCTTTGTGGAGCGCCTGCTGGAGGTGGAGTCCTGGCAGGAGCTGCTCGCACCCTGAACGTCCAGCTGGCGTTGTCGCTCGTCTGGGATGCAGGAAGGCTCTACGCAAGCACGAAGGTTCGCTCGGTGACAGCGGCGAGCTTTCCGTCCATGTCGTAGCGGTAGGCGTAGAGCTTCTTGGTGTCGGTGAGGGTCTTGGCGCGGGGGAGTGCGTCGCGTCCGGGCGTGGTGACTTCGAGGCGTGCTTGGCCGTCCTTGGTGAGCGTGAGGGTTCCCTGGGCGGAGCGGAGCGCACCTTCGAGGGCTTTCTGACCTTGGGCGCTGGTCGGGCGAAGCGCGAGGTTCGCTTTCGATAAGTTACGCCAGTCCAGCGTGCTTTCGAGGGATACCACTCGCTTATGGCTCTCGGCTCCCGAGACAAGCACAGCCAGAACGGAAGAGTCCAACTTGATAGTGGAAGTGGTCGGTTTGGCCGGTTTTTGTGCAGGCGCGAGTTTAGGCTTGGGGGGAGTCGTGGTCTTTTGGGGAAGCGTGACCAGCAAGACGAGGGGAAGAAGTGTCAGCATCGTAAAATGTCCTCAAGGCGATAGCAACTCTACTTACCGGAATTTTGGTGCGCGCGATGAGGCTGCCGTTCTCGTTGTAGCTGTACTGTGCCAGCGGAGCCGTCGTAATGCCCGCGTTCCAAACCTTCCAGAGTCGGCCCTCAACGTCGTACTCAAACGTGTTCATCCCGCTCGCTGTCGCGCCGTTGTAGGTTGTGGTGCTGATCTTCTGGCCGGTCAGCGGGTCGTAGCCATAAGCCGCAACGTCCATACAAATGGGCAGTGAAAAAACAAAAAGCGACAGTATTATATTATTTATTTTCAAGGGGAGTACCCACAAATTAATCTAACTCTATTTGAATCTCCTAAATAATTACAAACAGCATCCATCCCTCTTAAAATGGTTATAAAATTCACACCCATATCAGATTCTTTCATATTTCTATTTTTAATTTCTTTGTACACATCACTACTAATTATCCATGCAAAAGATTCAACATAAATACCCCTAAAATACAATCTAAATTTTTCACCTTCTGTTTGCTTAGCATAAATAGGCGGGATATCTCCTGTTTGAGTAATCCTAAAGAATAGCGATGCTGCAGTATCACTACTTATTGGAATATGAATAGTCTCAATCAGCCTACCATTTTTCCACATTTCTTCTGTATCAATTTCTGATATCGCGTCATACTCTATACCACAAAACATACATCTGGACATATGATTATCTGCCTCGCCCCATAAATCTCAGATGATTCTTGTTAAACGTTTGTAAGGATCTTGAGAAAGAACCCATAGTACCAGCAGCTGTCCTCACTGGTATGAGCCAAAGCTTTGCTCCAGCATTTTTTGCGTCATTATTCATTTCTCTTAAAACACTCTCATTAACATAATTTGGCTTAAATGCAGGATCATCTGTATCTAATACATAAAGAACTACGTTGAAATTTGAACCAGCATGAATCTTCTCGGGTGTTAAATGACTAAATGCAGGATCTGGACGAACAGCAAATTCACCATTCGTTTTAGCCGTATCAAAGTTTTTAAGTGCTAATGTTAATGCGGCGTGAATATCTCGTGAATCACGACAAGATTTATATTGAAAATAGTCTTTTCCCATGGCACTCCCATTTGGCAATGCATGATCTATTCCGTCATGACTAGTCATATTGGCACCAGACATCTTTTCTGTCCACGGTCCCATACCTTGTTGCGGATGTATATCAACAGCAGTGTCAAGACCGGGGCAAAAATCCCCAAATCACCGGATGAATTTTCCCCACATCAACGCGCAAAATTACCCCGATTCTCCCTTCGTTTCTCCTTTATTCAATGCCTGCTCCCGACTCTCTAAGCTACCAAGCAGGCCAGCCTTACGACGCTCCTTCATACGGTAGCTCTCACCACGGATGTTGACCGTCGTCGAGTGGTGAAGCAGACGATCCAAAACGGCGGTCGCCATCACCGTGTCACCAAAAACACTGCCCCAATCACCGTAGCTCTTGTTGCTCGTCAAGAGGATGCTCCCACGTTCATAACGGGCCGTCACCAACTGGAAGAACAAAGTCGCTCCCACATCATCCAGAGGAAGATAGCCCATCTCATCAATCACAAGGATCTTGGGAGTCACGTACCCGCGAAGGCGACGATCCAGACGACCTTCACGCGCAGCCTTGCCTAAATCAGACACCAGCTCGTGAGCCGTCACGAACTGCGCCGAGAAGCCCGCCCGGATTGCTTCTACGGTAAGGGCTATAGCTAAGTGCGTCTTACCCACGCCCGGCGGTCCCAAAAACACCACATTGCCCGCTTCATGCGCAAAGCGAAGCGTCTTTAACTCACGAATTTGAGCCGCATCAATGCTCGGCTGGAAGGCAAAGTCAAATTGCTCCAGGGTTTTGCTCACGGGAATGCGGGCTCGCTTGAGAGATTGACGGTACTGAACCTCCTGGCGAGCACGTAGCTCCGTCTCCAACAGCTCCAAAAGGAAGTCCGCATACGCACGGTCGCCTTGAGCGGCTCGACCCAAGTGCGATTCCAAGAGCGTGTCTGCCTCGCTCAGATGCAGTTGCCCCATCACGAGGTGGAGCTTCTCTAAGGGGGAGATCCCAAGCGGGGGTAAGCTATTCATGAGAGACCTCCTTAACGGGGTCGAGCGCTTCCCCTTTAATAAAGGGGTCGAGCTGTTCATAAGCTGCAAGCGAGCGCACCTGCACGAGCGGAGCATGACGAGCCGACTCCAAGACATGGATCTTGGCTTTGCCGGGGCGAAGGCTCGCCCCCAGGGGGATCCCCTCATGATGCGAAGCCACAATCACACAGGCATGAGAGCCTGAAGTGCTCAAAGGATGAAGGGCAAGACGTTCGCCACTGCGATGTACTTGAAGCTCACCGTTGCTCTCACGAAGCAATACTTCCAGACCCGCTACTCGCCAGGGCACAGAGTAACGATTGCCGCGATACGACACGAAGGCATCCCTACTTACCTGGCGAGTCTCTTGAGAAGCATAGGGATAGCTGGCTTTGCCAAGCAAGGGCAAAAGGAAGGGTTTCTCTTCCTGCCAATGAGTCAACACGTGGCGGAATGTTGTGCCATGCGTGCGCTCATTGGCCGTCTGCCAGACCCAAGTGCGTAGCTGTGCCCGCAGGTCAGTCAAGCCCGTTGCCTCACGAGCGCACAGAAAGCTCTTACGAATGTAGCCAACTCCATTTTCTACCTTCCCCTTCGTCTGAGGACGATAAGCACGGCAAGCGCGTGGGGTGAATCCCCAGTAGGAGGCGAAGTCAACAAAGAGAGGATGAAAGCGCGTTTCCCCTCGTTCATCTGTGCCCAGCACGACGGTCTTCATTCGGTCATACAGAATCTCACGAGGCACCCCGCCCAGCTCATGAAAGGCGGCTTCGTGCATCCGGAGCAAAGTGGCAATCTTGGTGTCGGTCGTCACATCCACAAACTGAGCGCGGCTATGTCCCAGGGTGAACACAAAGCAATAGAGCCTCTTGCGTCCTTCCGTCGTGTCAATATCGCCAATCTCTCCCCAGTCCACCTGTGCCTGGTGGCCGGGGGGAGTCTCGAAGCGTCGAACCGCGACCTGGGCTGCCTGCTCTCGCAAGGGTTGGAGCCAATCGCGCAGAACGGTTATCTTGCCGGTGTAGCCTTCCCCCTTGATTTCCTTGAAGAGGACGACGGCATTCCAAGCTCCTTGGCTCATTCTCTTCTGAAGATAGGGATGGAAGGGTTCCAGTTTGCTACCTTTGGGCAGTCGTGGCCCGTAACGTGGTGTCTTGGGCTCGTCCAGATACTTTCGTATCGTCTTCCTATCAAAGCCGGTCAAGGTGCTGATCTGACTGATGCTCAGCCCCTGCCTTTTGAACTCACTGATGTCTTTCACTTCTCCCCCTCGTAACATGTCTTCCCCCTAAAGGAAGAGCATGTCTGCTTTGGGCGCGGTACGCCCGGAATCTAAGGAACCCGAACGAAATCGGGCTCCTCGGGTGGGGAAAATTGCGCGGGGTTTTGGGGATTATACAACCGGTCTTAACACTGAGATCTAAGCCCGATGAGGCCAGTCCACTGGATGGGGCAGCGCTCGTGGCAAAGAAGGTGAAACGCCTTGATATTATGGGCGGGATGTACCCGCCACAGGGAAACTTGAACGAGGGAGAGTGGAATTTCAAGGAAGATCCGACGTCGGCTGCGCTGGTCTGCTCCACCTGGCCGACGCCGATTCTGTTCAACGGGGAAGGAGGTTCGACAAACTCCGGTCGTCGTGTCACGTTCGAGATGCCCGAACATAATCCGTTGACAATGGGGTTCCGGCACTTCGCGAGTGTTGGATTTGCCGGTGATCGCTTGAGCTGGGATCCCATTTCTACACTCGTGACGGTTCGTGGGCCTGCCCCCTGGTTCAAGGTTGTGAAAGGGGGCCCTAATATGGTCGATCCCAAGACTGGGATCAACACATGGAAAGCGGATGCAGATCGTGGCCATTCCTATTTGGTCATGAATGCGCCCAAAAACACGATTGAAACAGCCTTAGAAGACCTGCAGACGGCAGGTCGGGGACGACCCACGAAGCTTACATTTAACACTTCCTACTACGCTGATGCGGGAATGTGCCGGATCACTGCCCGTGAAGAAGCCGAATCATCCACGAATGCCGTGAAGGCATTTGACCTAGACGAACGGAGTACCTGGCTCGACAAGGCTGCGTCGAGTTGGATTCAGTGCCAGTACGCCGACGGACGAAAATACCGCGCGACTTCTTACACAGTCGTCTGCCCTGATCAAGATCGTCTGCCCGCAACCCTGAAACTTTCGGGGTCTAACGACGGCACCCATTGGACTGAACTCGATCTACAGAAGGCTCCCCGCTTTAGCGAGCGAACCACACGCCGGGAGTTCCTGTTGGTAAACACAGCCAAGTGGAATCGCTACCGACTCGATGTGACCGCAATCAATGAAAAGGAAGGCGTTCGGGTTGCGACAATCGAACTGAACGAAGAGATCGCCTGTCGGCCCGCTGTCGCCGCCGCCGCCGTGGCACTCGACACCACAAAGCTTTCTCTCTCGAC
>JANNDD010000443.1:0-5369 GCA_031387365.1 Armatimonas sp.
AAAACGCGCCACTTCAAGGGCGAGGCGTATGAGTGCGACGCCGATGATAACACGGTGATTCTGGCGGACTTTGGCAACAATGTGTTCGCATTTATCCACGGCACGTTTGCGGGCATGGTCAGCGAGTTCGGGCAGCCCAGCTACTTTGGTGAGAAAGGCTCGATCGTGGGCACCAAGCTCAACGGTGAGGCGATTGACTACCCGGGCAAGTCCGACGGCCTCTCGCCCCTGCAAGTCACGCCGCATGTCGCGGGCAAGTACGCCGCCCACGGCAAGCTCGGCGAGCACCATGTGTATGAAGATACCATGCAGCTCGTGCGCTGGGTGCGCGACGGCAAGCCCAGTATCGTCACCGCAGACCACGCGGCGCACGTCATCGAGATCATCGAAGCGGGCTACGCGGCGGCAGAGACCGGCGTCACCCAGATTCTCAAGACGACCTTCACGCTTCCCGAGGATCTCACAGCGGCCTCGTAGGCAGGCCTCTCTCCCTAGCCTCTCCTCCCGCACCAGGGAGGAGAGGGTTTTTGAAAAAATTCTGGTGTTTACTATGGATGAACGTGAACTAGAAAATATGGTTCGTGGGCTCATGTTTGATGCCCAGCAGAAACCCGGTCTCTATCGCTTCAAGCTTCTTTGCTTTATTCTCTTTGCCTACTTATTTATCTTTTTGATGGTTGCCCTCGCTTTGGGAGTTGCCGGAGGGATCATCTGGGGGCTTGTTTGGATCGGCCAGCAAGTCAGTGCAGGCAATATACGCATTAGCTTAGGAATCGGCAAGCTGATGTTACTTGTGGTTCCGATTTTACTGGGGCTGTTTGTCTTCGCCCTTTCCAGCCTACGCTCGCTCTGGGTTGTTCTGCCCGAACCAGAAGGATTGGTTCTAGAGCGGGGCCAAGCGATCGTCCTCTTTCAGGAAATAGAAAGTCTTCGTGAGGCACTCGGAGTCCCAACTTTCCATCAAGTGATCCTCACGGATGAATTTAACGCCGCTGCTCTCCAGGTACCACGCTTGGGCATCCTTGGCTTCCAGCGCAACTACTTCCTCATAGGAATTCCGCTTCTGCTCACCCTCTCACCAGAGCACCTGCGTGGCGTGTTGGCTCACGAAATGGCGCATCTCTCGCGTAAACACAGCGCCTTCGGAGCCTGGATCGCGCGGATGAGCTACACCTGGCGAATGCTGTTGATCACGCTGGAAGCCCAGGATAACAGTGGTGTCGATGTTTTCTACTCTTTCTTCTCCTGGTTTGTTCCTCGAATGGAGCTTCGGAGCTTTGCGATGCGCCGCCAAAAGGAGTTCGAGGCGGATAAACTTGCGGCGGAAGCCGTGGGAGCCAAGCCACTTGCTGACTCACTGATTCAAATAGCACTCTTTAAGCGCTCTGTCGCAGAAGCAAACACCGAGCGCCCGGTTCCCCGCGCCCTACTCAACCACTGGATGAACGATGCGCTTCAGGAGCACGATCACTTCACCGACAGCCATCCGTCGTTACAGGCTCGCCTTCGCAATATAGAGCACCGCCCCGAGCTCCCGACCCCCATGGTAGAGACTGCCGCAGAGAAATACCTTGGGCACCATCTTCTCAATCTTGCGGCCTCGGTGGGAATTCAGGTAGATATGGACAAGCTTAAAAAAGCACTGGTCAACATGGCATGACGGAGATTGCCCCAGAAGTGCCGGAGCGCACCGGTGCAAACTTCAGCCATGGTGTGTTTACAGATGTCATCTGGCAGAGTCGGCGCTTTGTGAAGTGCCGTTTTGTTGGGGCGAACTTTCAGGAGGCCGAGCTGACGGAGTGCTTCTTTGAGGACTGTGATTTTTCAGGTGCGCAGTTCAACGCAGCAACACTAACACAGTGCAATTTCACCAACTGCCGGTTTGTCTCGGCAAACTTCTTCGTCGCACGGGTTTTGCAGTGCCGTCTGCTGGGGGCAGATTTCACGGAGGCTGCTCTCGGGGGGGTAACGATCACGGGCTGTGATCTGAGTTTTGCTAACTTCCGGCATCAAGTCTTGAAGAAATTTGACTTTCACGATCAGAAACTAGAGGGCACGGACTTCCACGCCGCCGACCTCACCAAGGCCAACCTGAGCGGAGCCGATCTCAGCGGGGCAAACCTAACGGGGGCAAACCTTACCCACGCGGATCTGCGCGGTGCCATTCTAGATCGGATTGACTGTCGTGCCATTCAGCTCAGCGAAACGAAACTAGACATCAGCCAAGCTATTTATTTTGCACGTTGCTACGGTGCCACGGTCAGCTAACCCTCTCAGCAACAAATTTCACGCAGCGATTTCAAGAGACATCTTCGCATCCGACGTCCGCAAGAGAAAAATATTTTCCCCGTTAATGTATTGGTCAAAATCGTACCGTGACACAGCACGATAAAACGCCATACTACAGCCCGATTCCAGTTGATCATGAAGCTCAACAACCAAAACACGAACACTACCTAGCCAAGACTCCGTTCCTGATAAGAACAATTCTTTTTCAGCGGATTCAATATCAATCTTGAGAATATCAATCTCTTCTTTTTTAGCCATAGACAAAATATCAGGAATAGTAATTGTATCTATAAAGTCATTTTCTACAGAAGGGAACAATACAATGTCCTCCGAGTCAATCGGGGTAACCTGAATTGCCCATTTTTCAGATTGGGTGTCTTTAATAACAAGTTGTGTTTTTGTACTCCATACTGCAGCATTTATGGGGACAATACTATGACGGTGTTCCGTATTTTTTTTCAGAATCTCAAAATTTGAGTTCTCGGGCTCTACGCAATAGATTTGAGCACCAGGGTACATATGGTCAAAAAACAACGCGGAGTAACCAACGTTTGAACCCAAATCAATGATAAATTTCGCCCCGACATTATCGTGTTTATACTCTTCTCGAATAAAGACTTTCTCGAAGGTTTCCACATCCGATGTCCCCCCCCGAACCAAGATCGGGTGAGAGTACCCGGGGAGCAGAATGCTAAAGGTACCGCGCCCGGTCAAAAGCTGACGGGCAACGCGTAGCCCCACCAGCATGCCAAAACGATGCAGGCTTCGAGCCGTCAGGGAGAAAACAAATTTTTGTGAATATTTCATTGAGAATCTGCCCAGAAGATCGGCAGTTCGCAGGCAAATCTTCACCCAATAGTGTTATTTGTTTCCCTTTCCCGTAAAAATAGTTGCGATCGTCCGTCCGATGATGCTCACATCAAGAATCAGGGACTGTCGGAGCAAGTACTCCATGTCGCGAGACAGTTTTTCCTCGTCGGTGAGGTCGTCGCGACCATTGATCTGTGCCCAGCCCGTGATACCCGGCCGTAGCGCCTCGACACCATGCTCTTTTCGTCCCAGGTTCAGTGCTGTCTGACTGGGCAATGCGGGCCGCGGGCCCACCATGCTCATCTCCCCCCTCAGGACATTCCAGAGCTGCGGGAGCTCGTCGAGCGATGTGCGGCGTAACCATTTCCCCAGCCCCGTGTACGGCTCCAGTCCGGTGGCCTGTAGCTCTGCCGTCGAAAGGTTCGGAGTGTCCGTGCGCATCGAGCGGAACTTGAACAGAACAAACTCGCGTCCCTGCCATCCCACCCGAATCTGCCGAAAGAGGACGGGGCCAGGTGAGTCAAGCCGAATGAGAACGGCAAGCACTAGCCACAGCGGCGCAAAAACGGCCAACCCTACCAGCGCTGCCAGAAAATCGGCAAGGCGCTTCACAGCCGCCCTGCTCCAAACGTGCGCGATGTTTTGTAGACATTGTCTGCCGCGAGCTTGCGCACCTGTGCCACGCCCTCTTTGCCCTTCAGCACCCGCGCGATAAGCAGTGCCAGGGGCATTGGCAAGCACAATGACTTCCCGCCCAGCGCGGCGACAATCTCCCGAAGCGCGTAGGGAGCGGCATCCGCGATCACAAAACGCTTTCCCGCCACCGCCATCGAGCCTTCTCGCGAGAGAGCAAGTGCCGCCGCCGCCGCGTTCTCCACCGCGCAGAGTGTCTTTTTATTTTTACCATCGCCGGGGACAAAAAACCGCCCAGTCTTGATCGCCGCCTCTAGCTTCGCGATATTGCCCCGATCCCGTGCCCCATAAACGGTTGCCAGCCGTAGGTGCACCACAATCGCTCCCACATCGTCGGCCCAGCGGTCAATGAGCTTCTCGGCAGCGAGCTTCGAGGCGGCGTAGGGCGTGGCGGGTGCGGGCGGCGTGTCTTCGGCGAGCCCGGTACGCGGCGTGCTCTCGCCGTAGACCGCGACCGTCGAGAAGAACACGAAGCGCGGCGGGCGTTCCGGGTTACACGCATCAAGAAGCTCGCCCGTGAAGCCGACATTGGCTTTCTGGTACGCCTCTTTGGTCGCCGTCGGCTGGTGCACGAGAGCGGCGCAGTGGAAGACCACATCGGCATCGGCGCAGCAGGAAAGATCATTGACAAAGCGCACTACGCCGCCGGGAAGCTCCGCATCGGCGCGGCGCACCAGCCCACGCACTTCCCGAAAGCCGCCGTCGGCCAGCAGCACCTTACAGAGCGTGTAACCCACACAGCCGTTGGCTCCCGTGACGACTGCGATCATGGCTGGTTTTCCCTCCCTCCGGTTTCCCTCCCTCCCCCGGCCCCTCCCTCCCGATAACGGGAAAGGGAGGGGAGAGAGGAAGCAGAGGGGAGAATTGGGGAGAGTTTTTCGTAGATCGCCAGCCACTCTGCGACGCAGATGGGCCTGGAGTAGTGCTCGATCATCCTCTGTCGCCCCACTCGGCCAAGTGCTTTTCGTTGAGCAACGGGCAGCATCAGTAAATCGAACATTTGAATTGTCCAAACCATGCAAGAATTGAGTATCGTCACAACAACCCCGCAGTCAGAATCAACCATATCAGCACAACCACGAACCGGACAGCACATAACCGGCACTTCCATACATAAGGCTTCCTGAACGGAACAAGGCAGCCCTTCCTGAAGCGACGGAAAGGCAAACAAATCCGATGTAGCAAGAATTGCTTTTGTATCCCAACGAAACCCTGCAAAGTAAACTTGTGCCTCGATATTAAGTTTCCGGGCCAGTTGTTTTAGTGAGTCGAGTAACACACCATCTCCTACGAAAACCAACCGTACTTGATCGGAGATAGCCCCCATTGCTGTTTGGTCAGCAATAGCCCACAAGAGAAGCTCTTGGTTTTTACGTGGAATCAGCTCCCCGATACAAGAGATCAGCAGGCCGTCTTCCGGGACACCAAACTCATCCCGAATGGCCTGACGTTCCTCGGGCGTAACCGTCACTGGGTCGAACTCGTCAGTTGAAACCCCAACACCGTGGGTGAAGTGGACTCGCTCAGGCGGCATGAGTTTCTGGGCTTCCTCAAAGTCCCACTTATTTATCGTCAGC
>JANNDD010000453.1:0-4199 GCA_031387365.1 Armatimonas sp.
ATATTTTAGATTCTCCTGAGGTGCCTTATGGATGAGTAATCTAAGATTTACTCGCCATGGATGTTTTACATGCGGGAAATTTAAGGTATAATCTCTAAGTCTGAAGTATCTTGAAAGTAAATACCTTAGGTCAAGAAAAAATATCTCAGGCAGATGGGGTTTAAGATATGGCAACTGTAGATCAGGCATTGGATGATGCCGACCGGATTTTATCAACCTGGCAGGGGAATGCAGACTTCTCTCTGGCAACACTGACGAAAGAGCAGATGGCGGCTCAGCGCGATGCGGTGCGAGCGAAAGCGACTCTTATTGAACAGAAACGCGTCGAGCTCAAGGGGCTCACGGAGTCGCTGCAAGACGAAGTCAAAGAGCTGAGCCAGATGAACACGAGGGCCAAGAGCGGCTTTCGCGCCGTCTACGGCCCCGATTCTCCGCAAGTGGCACAAGTCGGAATCACGCGCACAAGCGACCGCAAGCCGAGAACGCGAAAAGTAAAGCCCACCGAGTAGGGCAGGCGAGCAACGCAGAACCCCCTTGCCTTTAGGTGAGGGGGCAGGGGGAGAGGTCTGTGCCATGACACAAGACGTTTTATGGAAAAGTGGCCAAGGTGGCTACAAGTCCTACCGGATTCCGGCGCTGGCAGTCACGAAAAAAGGCACGGTGCTGGCGTTTTGCGAAGGGCGGCGTGCGGGAGGCGGCGACAGCGGGGCGATTGAGATTCTCCTGCGACGCTCGGTAGATAATGGCGTGAGCTGGAGCGCGCAGCAAGTGGTCTGGGCCGATGCGGGCAACACCTGCGGCAATCCGTCGCCGGTGGTGGATCAGCAAACAGGGGCGATCTGGCTCTTGCTCACCTGGAACCGGGGCGACGACAAAGAGCCGCAGATTATCGCCCAGACCAGTAAGGACACGAGAAGAGTTTTTGTCACGTCGTCGGTAGATGACGGTAGCACCTGGGCGACCCCGCGCGAGATTACCGCAGACGTGAAACTTTCCGAGTGGACGTGGTACGCCACGGGGCCGGGCGCGGGGATTCAGCTTGGAAAAAGTGAGCGCTTGATGATTCCCTGTGACCATATTGAGGCCAAGACCAAGCGCTATTTTTCGCACGTGATCTACAGCGATGACCACGGAGCGAGCTGGAAATTGGGTGGGACGACGCCGCGCGATCAGGTGAACGAGTGCGAGGTGGTCGAGCGCAGCGATGGGGCTTTGCTTTTGAACATGCGCAGCTACGATCCAGCTTCGAGGGCGCGACAGGTGGCAGTGAGTAAAGACGGGGGACTGACTTGGAGCGACCAGCGCCCGGATTTTTCGCTCATCGAGCCTATTTGCCAGGCCAGCATTCGGCGCGCCGATACGAAAACAATCGTCTTCTCCAATCCTGCCAGCCGGGAAGGGCGTAAAAATCTCACGGTACGGGCCAGTAGCGACGAGGGTAAGACCTGGGAGCGGCGGCTGACGCTGCACGCCGGGCCGAGCGCGTACTCGGACTTGGCTTCGCTGAGGAAAAACACGCTCGCTTGCCTTTACGAGTGCGGCGAGAAAGGTGCGTATGAGACTATCACACTCGCGCGCTTTGCAATCAAAGACCTCCCCAGAGTGCCGACCCTCTTTCTGGCAGGCGACTCCACGATGGCCGAGAAACTCCCCGAAAAGCGCCCGGAGACCGGCTGGGGCGAAGGACTGCGGCTCTTTGTGGATGAGAGCAAGCTCCGTATCGAGAATCACGCGGTCAATGGGCGTAGCACCAAGAGCTTTCTTGCCGAGAAGCGCTGGGAGGCATTGCTTGCCCGTGTGCAGAACGGCGACTGGGTCTTTGTTCAGTTCGGCCACAACGACCAGTCCAAAGAGAAGGGTGAGCGCTACACCCCACCAGAAGACTACAAGGCAAATCTCACGCGTTTTGTAAGCGATGTCCGCAAGCGGGGCGCGAATCCCGTGCTCCTGACCCCGGTGATGCGTCGCCGCTTCGATGCACAAGGGCAGTTTTATGACACGCATGGTGCCTACCCAGACCTAGTGCGCGAGGTTGCCACGGCGACGAAAACACCTCTGATAGACCACCATCTGCTGAGCGAGAAAGCTCTACGTGCGCTTGGTGCAGAGCCATCGCGCAAGCTGTTCTTACAGCTCAAGCCGGACGAGAATCCCCACTATCCCAAGGGGGTCGAGGATAACACGCACTTTAATACGGAAGGGGCAAGAGCGATGGCTGCGCTCGTCGTTGAGGCGCTGCGTGAGTCTAAGCTCGCACTGACCGAGGCGCTTCTCTAGCGGTAGGCTAGCAACAGGGTATTGCGGTCACGCGTGGTGATGGCGAGCTGAGGGCCGGGGGCTTCGTACATCAGATCGTCGGTGCTTGGGCTGTGGCCGGAAATTCCGAGGGCATGGCCTAGCTCATGGGTTGCGATCAGGGTCAGCCAGTCGTCTTCCAGTTCGGAGTTAAGCAAAGTCAGTGCGCTCTGGAGCCCTTGCGTGCTCACATCCGCCATCACGGTTGTCTTTCCCTGGGAGCCATCGAGCATGCTTGGAGAAGTCAGGCGCACCACAATCGGTGCCTCCGGCGAGCTTGAGCGGATGAGCGTGACCTCGCCTAGGAGCGCTTCGTTCCAGAGATGCATGGCGTACTCTATTTTCTGTGCCTGCGACTCGGTCATACCATCGAGCCGGACTGCCACACGGGGCTGGGGCCAGTGGCGTAGGGAGCGCAGCGCAGGGGCGTAGTTGGGGGTAAGATCAGAGCTGGGAGGCGGCAGCGTTGACGAGGGCACAGTCCCCGCAGCACAGCCACCACAAGCAAACAAAAGAAATACGCCAAGTCGCATAGTGTAAAGACTATAACACTTTGAAATTTACAGGACAAGATTCGATGGAGAAAACACGCATCTATACGGGGACAATGGGCTGGTCTTACCCCGACTGGGAGGGGCCATTCTACGCGCTCGGCACCCCTGGCTCCCGCCTACTCACCGAGTATGCCAAAGTCTTCGATGCGATTGAGCTGGACACGACCTTCTACGCATCGCCTCGGGAGAGCACGCTGGCGCAGTGGGCTCGGCAAACCCCAGACGGTTTCAAGTTCTCCGCCAAAGTCCCCCGACTTATCACCCACGAGCGGCGCCTGGTCGGCCCGGCCTCGGTAAAAGAGGCACGCGACTTCGGGCTACTGCTGCACGAGGGACTGGGAAAGAAATTGGGCCGCTTGATCTTGCAGCTTCCCCCAGACTTCGGCCCCGGGGAGGCCCGAAACCTACTTGTCTTTGCTGATGCTCTCACCGAACTCTCACTGCCATGGACGGTTGAGCTGCGTGAGAGCGGCTGGCAGCAAACCCTGATCGCCTCGCAGCTCGCGGAGCGGGGAGTGGCCCTTGCCACCACGGACCGCGTCGCCGTGCCTGGAGCGCCCCTGACCTACCTGCGCTTGCTGGGCGAGGAAAACTCTGTCGAGCGCTTCGATCAGCGCATAATTCCGCGCGATACCGAGTTAGATCACTGGGCTGAGCAGCTTAAAGCAGCCACGGGCACGGTCTTTGTTCACGTCCGCAATTTCTACGAAGGCCACGCTCCTGCAACGCTGACAGAGCTACGCCGCCGCCTGGGACTCTCCACTCCTACACCACCCGGTCAGCAGCAGATGAGCTTGTTCTAGCTAAGCTCTGCGCGGGTGACGACACCCTGATACACATTTCCGGCCACCACGGGTAGCGCGAGAACGCCCTTGCGCTCCAGTGCGGCCCGCGCCTCTACCACGGTCGTCTCAGGATGGAGCGGACGGGTAGGGCGCACGTACGGCCCCACTTGCAGCGTCGAGAGATCCACGCCCGAGGGAATCAGCGACGACTCCAGCATCGTGGCGTTGAGTATGCCCATGAACATCTCGTCGCCCACCAGCACCACGGTCTGGAGTGGGTCGGCTTGTAGCAGCTCAATGGCCTCGGCGAGGCTACTCTGGGGATCAACAACGGGAACTGTGCGAAGGGTGACATCGGCAAGTGTGGTCATGGGAGTCCCTTTCGCGAAAAAGACACGGTTTTCCTGCAACTAAGTTGGCTTTGCGGCATACTAATGCCCATGAGCAAAGTCAAAAAGCTACTGGCCGTCGGCTGCGGTACCAGCCTGATGGTTCTTGTCGGGCTGGGCGGGATTCTCTGGGTGCGTGGCAATGCCGCCCCGGAGTACAAAATCCCCGAGTGGAA
>JANNDD010000508.1:0-6555 GCA_031387365.1 Armatimonas sp.
GGGGATAGGAAGACGGCGCGCCAAATCCTTCACCAGATGGACGAGCTGCATCGAGTTTTAGGAATGCCGGTGTGGAGTCTGACGAGCCACGCCTTTCTGGAGTTCAGCCAGGGGCATCGGGTCGAGGCATCCTCGCTTTACCGCCAAGCGATTGAGCAAGCAAGAGCCTGTGGGAATGTCTCGGAAGAACTTTTTGCGCTCTCCAACTACTGCCAGCTTCTTCTCGCGCAAGGGCAGCTAGAAGCGGCTCGTGCTGTCATTGAGGAGTGCCGAGGACTGCCCGGCTGCTCGTCGGCATGGATCTCGGAGAATCTCGCTCTTGCTAGCTTGCTTGAGGGAAGACTGGAGGGAGTCCGTGAGGTTGTTCAGTCCTCAATTGCGAGCTACCTAGACAGCATGAGCTACCACCATCTGGCCTACGAGATCGTCCACTGGGCCATGTTCGTGCTGCGCGATGGGAATCATGAGGCAGCAGCGAGGCTTTACGGAGCGAGCTTTTCCTGGTGTGAGCACTACGGCTATATCGTGGATCAGCCCGAGTCTGGCTTTCGGGAAGCAGACCTGGCAAGTCTTCGCGAGCTGCTGGCCCCAGATACTTTTCAGGTCGCGTTCGAGCAAGGCCGCGCTTGGAGTCCCGAGGAAATCCCCGCACGGCTTAGCGCGTAGCCTGTGCTATTCGAGCGTGAGAATCTCCAGGGTCATCTGGCCACCGGGTGTGGCAACGGTGACACTTGCGCCGACTTTCTTGCCCATGAGCGCCGCGCCCACGGGGGAGGCGACCGAGATGAGGTCATTGACCGGGTCGGCCTCGTAGGAGCCCACCAGCGTGTACGTGAACTCGTCGTCGAACTCCGTGTCGCGGACCGTCACTTTTGAGCCCATACCGACCGTGTCGCTGCCAGGGACGCCCTCGGGAACAATAATAGCACGCTCCAGCATCGCCTGCAGATCCGCGATTCGACCACCGATGAAGCCTTGCTGGCGCTTGGCATCCTGGTAGTCAAAGTTCTCCGAGAGATCGCCCAGATCGCGCGCCTCACGAATGCGGATGGCCAGAGCGGGCATGTCCACGCTACGGAGGCGATCCAGCTCAGTTTCGATTTTTTTCTTCCCTGACGGGGTTAGGACAATATCTTCTGACATTCTCTTTTCCTACACGAAAAGCAAATTGCCCCGAAAGTGCTCGGGGCAGTCTGGCGATTATACCAAACCGTGGGGACGTGGTCAAGAAAAAAACAAAAAAATTAAGGCACGAGTGTTGACAGGAGGATAATACAGCGGTAAATTAAGAGTTCGTGCCACCAGGGGAGTATCCGCAAAAAGCGCCTCTGGCGAGTGGCTTCAATGGGTTCGGAGAGCAGTGGTCAGTCTACCTCGACCGTGTTGCCCGATTTTACCCAATTAGGAGGGGTTCCAGTCCGTATGGAAATTCAGCATCAGGCTAAGCGTACCGAGCATGCCGCCCCGATCCCCAATCTTGTCGAACTGCAGCTAGATTCATTTCGCTCGTTCCTCGAAGAGGGATTGCATGAACTTTTCCGATCTTTCTCTCCCATTTATGACTTCACGGGGCAGACCGCCATCGAGTTGGTGGATTTTACCCTGGGGGAGCCTAAGCATTCCTTAGAGCAGTGCCGGTCACGTGACGTGACATTTGAGGTGCCGATCAAGGCTCGGGTTCGACTCACGAGCCCTGGTCAAGAAGTGATCGAGTCCGAGGTCTATCTGGGCGATCTGCCTCTGATGACCGCGAAGGGGACTTTTGTGATCAATGGCGCTGAGCGCGTCGTGGTCTCACAGCTCTCCCGATCGGCAGGAATCTACTTCCGCGACTCCCTGAACCTTCAGTTGGAGTGGCAGTTCTTCGCCACCTTGATCCCCTCTGAAGGGCCCTGGGTGGATATCGAGACCGATGGCGGCGCAATCACGGTGCGCATCGGGCAGAACAAGAAGTTCTCGATCATGACCCTGCTGCGGGCGCTGCATGCGTTCGATGTCGCCTCTCCGGAAGGGGAGTACGTCATCGAGTTCCGCGAGCTGGTGGGCAAGACCCTCGGCGAGGCGATCATTGATGAAGTGACCGGTGAGCTGCTCCTCGACAAGGGCACCCAAGTCACGGCGGATTCCTACCGCGACCTCATCAAGGCGCTCGGCGGCGAGCAGGCAGTGCGTACTCGCAAGACCAAGTGTCTCCTGACGGGCTTTGATCTTGAGACCGACGCGCAGATCCTGAGCTACTTCAGCAACCGTGTGGTTCTGAGCTCTGAGGAGCTGGCGGTAGGGGAGACCGATGTCGAGGCCAAGTGGCGCTACGCGTCCACGGATCTCTACGATGTGGCCAACAAGCTGATCGTCCCCGCCTTCGCACGAATTGACCGGGAAGCCTCTAAGAAGCTTGCCGCTCTGGATCGTGAAGTGGAGGTTCTGGAGGTTCACCGTTTTATTGGGGCGAGCCTGGAGATGGAAGAGCTTAAGATCGTTGATCGAAAGAGCTCTCTGCACGATATCTACCATAAGATCCGTCCCGGCGATCCCGTAACCGATGACTCCGCCAAGGCGCTTCTGAACTCGATGTTCTTTGATAGCCGCCGCTACGATCTGGCGAAAGTTGGACGGCACAAGCTCAATAAGAAGCTGGGCATTACCCTGCCGCTCTCCGTGCGTACCCTCACCAAGTACGATCTGATCGCCGTGATCGAGTACCTCATCGGAATGCAGGAGGCCTCGCGCCCGGATGCAACGGATGAGGCGAAGATGCGCTTCACCACCGACGATATTGACCACTTGGAAAACAAGCGCGTACGCTCCGTTGGAGAGCTTCTCTACTCGCAGCTACGCATGGGCTTTCTGCGCATGGAGAAGGTCGCCAAAGAGCGTATGACCCAGTATGATGCCGAGAGCATCATTCCCCAGGTCGTGCTCTCGGTGAAGCCGGTGAGTGCCGCGATTAAGAGCTTCTTTGGCTCCTCGCAGCTCTCGCAGTTCATGGATCAGACCAACCCGCTTGCGGAGCTAACCCACAAGCGTCGTTTGTCAGCTCTAGGGCCGGGCGGACTCTCCCGCCAGAGTGCCAAGCTGGAAGTGCGCGATGTCCACCACTCACACTACGGACGCATCTGCCCGATCGAGACACCAGAAGGACCTAATATTGGTCTGATCGGCTCGCTCGCGGTGCACGCTCGTGTGGATCCTTTTGGCTTCATCGAGACTCCGTACCGACGGGTCAAAGAGGGCAAGGTTTCCTATGATCTAGACTGGTTGCCCGCCGATAACGAGCACCACTATAATATCTGCCCTGCCAGTGTTCGTCTGAACCCCGATGGGACGTTCGTCACGGCTCAGGTGCAGGTTCGCCACAACCACGAGTATCCTTATGTACCCGCCAAACAGGTGAACTACATGGATGTCTCGCCGCAGCAGCTCGTCTCGGTCGGTACCTCGCTGATCCCGTTTCTCGAGAACGACGATGCGAACCGTGCCTTGATGGGGGCGAATATGCAGCGGCAGGCCGTTCCCACACTTCGTCCGGACGCCCCGCTGGTCAAGACAGGGATGGAGCGCCGTGCGGCGCTCGACTCTGGAGCGATTATTGTCGCCAAGCATGGCGGACGGGTCAAGAAAGTCACGAGCGAGGAGATCATTATCGAGACCCGCGAGGGCAAGATTGATCGCTACTGGCTGCTGAACATGATCCGCTCGAACCAGGCGACCTGTATCACACAGCGCCCGATTGTCGAGCCCGGTCAGCGTGTCAAGCAGGGACAAGTGCTCGCCGATGGCCCCTGTACCGATGGGGGAGAGCTGGCGCTAGGACAGAACGTGCTAGTCGCGTTCATGCCCTGGAACGGCTACAACTACGAGGATGCCATCCTACTTTCCCGCCGCATGGTTCGCGACGATGTCTATACCTCGATCCATATCGAGAAGTACGAGGCGGAAGCGCGCGATACCAAGCTAGGACCTGAGGAGATGACCCGCGACATTCCCAATGTTGGCGAGGATGCTCTTAAGGATCTGGACGAGGAAGGCATTATCCGTATCGGGGCCGAGGTGCGCAGCGATGATATTCTCATCGGGAAAGTTGCGCCCAAGGGCCAAGGGGAGCTCACGGCGGAAGAGCGCCTGATTATCGCAATCTTCGGTAAAAAAGCCGAGGAGACCCGCGATGTCAGCCAGCGTGTTCCGCACGGTGAGAAGGGCAAGATCGTTGATGTTAAAGTGTTCTCGCGCTACAAGTACAAAGACGCGAGCGGCAATGTCTTCAACTTCTCCAAGCGCCCGGACTCTCTGGAGTCACCCTACGACGGCAGTGAGCTGGAGCGCCTTCCCCCGGATGAGCTTCAGGCGGGTGTGAACAAGCTGGTTCGTGTCTACATCGCTCAGAAGCGTAAGATCATGGAAGGCGACAAGATGGCGGGGCGGCACGGCAACAAGGGAGTGGTCTCCAAGATCATGCCCGAGGAGAACATGCCGTTTCTTCCCGACGGAACGCCGGTAGACATCGTGCTCAACCCGCTCGGTGTGCCTAGCCGTATGAACATTGGTCAGATCATGGAGACCCATCTTGGGCTCGTGGCCAAGGAGTTTGGTGTTCAGTTTGTCGAGCCAATCTTCGAGGGCTCCAATGAGGAAGAGATTCTCAAGGAGATGGGGCGCTTTGGTGAGAAGCGCCGCCGCGAGATGCTAGCGCGCTATGTTCAGAGTGATCTGGAGCTTGATGTCGCCTTCACTGAGGTCGGGGAGGATGGCCAGACTCTGGAAAATCTTCTCGGGACTCTGGAAGCGGCTCTGCGTGATCTGGACTCTGAGGAGCTGGAGCGTATCTCGACGATCCTGGCGGGACCGGAGGTGCCGGAGGAGATTCCTGCGGACTTTGACTACGAGCTCCTAATCAATGAGGTTCGTAAGCGTGTCTGGCAGCGTGTGGGCTTCCATGAGGATCTGTGTAAGATGGACCTTCGGGACGGCCGCACGGGTGAGAACTTTAACATGGCGGTGACCGTGGGCAATATCTACATGCTCAAGCTCGCGCACCTTGTTGATGATAAGATTCATGCTCGCTCCACGGGGCCCTACAGCCTGGTCACCCAGCAGCCGCTGGGAGGTAAGGCACAGTTCGGTGGACAGCGCTTTGGCGAGATGGAAGTCTGGGCTCTGGAGGCGTACGGCGCTGCCTACACGCTTCAGGAGATCCTGACCATCAAGTCCGACGATGTCCTGGGTCGTGTGAAGACCTATGAGTCTATCGTCAAGGGTGAGCCCATGCTGGAGCCTGGTGTGCCGGAGTCGTTCAAGATTTTGGTCAACGAGCTTCAGAGCCTCGCTCTCAAGGTCACGGTGGAAGATGCCACCGGTGCTGAGATAGACCTCAAGGACAAGGACGAGGACTTCCTGGATGACGAAGCGAGCCGCCGCCGTGCGCAGATTCGTCGCCAGCAGGAGTCTGAAGATCTGCTCCTCAGTAACTAGTTTGTTTTTCTAAGAGTTGGTTTGGCCCCGCGCTCTTTGCGAAAAAAGTGCGGGGCAATGCCTTGTTTCCGAAAGGGAAAAAATGGCCGACGCAAGTACATTTGATAAGATTCGTATCGGGATCGCTTCTCCCGATCAGATCCGCACCTGGTCCTACGGCGAGGTGAAGAAACCTGAGACCATCAACTACCGGACTTTTAAGCCGGAGCGTGATGGGCTTTTTTGTGAAAAGATTTTTGGCCCCACGAAAGACTGGGAGTGTCACTGTGGGCGCTACAAGAAGGTCAAGTTTAAGGGGGTCGTCTGCGACCGCTGTGGTGTCGAGGTTACTCGCGCTAAAGTTCGTCGTGAGCGCATGGGACACATCGAGCTTGCCTCGCCCGTCTGCCATATCTGGTATCTAAAAGGCGTGCCCTCGCCGCTGGCTCTCTTGCTGGACATGACCCCACGTCCTCTGGAGAAAGTGCTCTACTTCGCCAGCTACATTGTGACCGATATTGATAAGCAGCGCATCAATGCGGGGATGGAGCAGTTCCGTCAAGCCGTCGAGCAGGAAATCCAGCAGATCGAAGAAGACCGCGATGTCGCCATTATCGAGTGGCGTGAAGAGATCGCTCGTGAGATCGCGCTAGGCCGCCCTGTCAACCCGGAGCGGATGTACAACGAGGATGGCGAGGAGCTAGAAGTTGAGCGCGTCCCGTACACGGAAGAAGAGATCGCGGATAAGTATAAGTATCTTGAGGATCGCATCCAGCAGGAAAAGAAAGATGCCGAGGAGCAGGCGCAACAACTACATGATGCCCTGAATAAGAAGGCTAGTGACGAGAAGCGGCTTCCGGCTGACTGGAAATCCTTAATAGATGTCGAAAAGAAAGCGCTTGTTACAGAGGATAACTGGCGTGCTATTGAGCGTCTGATTGAAGTCATTGCGCGTCGTGTGGACGAGAGCCTGGAAGACATTATTCTGGCTGGCCTTGGTGGTGCTGCCATCAAGAAGCTGCTGATGGAGATTGATCTGGAGTCGCTTCAGCGCCAGCTCAAAAAAGAGATTGAGGAGACGCAAGGCCCCAAGCGGCTACGTGCCAT
>JANNDD010000607.1:0-1202 GCA_031387365.1 Armatimonas sp.
CGCCTATGGAGCTTCCTGAGGGCTGTAAGCTTGGCTCAGAAACGGGACTACCTCTGGCTGAATGGTGGGAGCTACCAAGTGTAGAAGCGACAGTCGAAGAGATTCAGGCGATCATCCGGCGGAACTTGGCGAGAGCGGGACGTGGGGGCAAAGGAGCTTTCTCTCGTGAGCTTGCCGCCTCTCATGTAATTGCCGTAAGTTTAGTAAGAATCTCGTGAAGCGAGACACTCTCTACCACGGTGATGCGCTGGAGATTCTGCCTGCTTTCCCGAATGCATCTTTCGACGCCATCATTACCGACCCGCCGTATTGTTCAGGAGGACTCACTGCGAGCGAGCGGGCGCGACCAGCCGCCCAGAAATATGTGCAGAGCAGGCAGAAGATGATTTGGCCGGATTTTGAGAGCGAGAGTATGGATCAGAACTCTTGGGCGCAGTGGACGTACCGCTGGCTCAAGGAGTGTAAACGGGTCGCCAAGGAGGGAGCAGCTATCGTAATCTTTATTGATTGGAGACAAATGCCGCTTTTGACGACGCTTCTCCAGTGGGCCGGGTGGCGCTGGCTCGGGATCGCTGTCTGGGATAAGACGGAAGCCTGTAGACCACAGATGGGAAGGTTTGCGGCCCAAGCTGAGTACATCGTCTGGGGTGCCAAGGGACGGCTACCCGCCAAGCGCCATGTGGGAACGCTCCCCGGAGTCTTTCGTCACCGAGTAGAAGTTCCTGGTAAGAAGCTACACATGACCGGCAAGCCCCTGGTGCTCATGGAGGATTTGCTCCGAATCGTCGAACCTGGTGGGATCATTCTCGATCCGTTCGCGGGTTCGGGTTCGACGCTACTCGCCGCTCGAAATCTTGGCCTAGGATACGTCGGCATCGAAGCGAGTCGCAGCTACTACGAGATTGCAAAAGTGCGCCTGATGAAGGAGTAACAGTCTTGACTCCAATGAAGCAAAAAGAGTGTCGGAGGCATTGCCTCCGACACTCTTTTGTTAGCTGTAACGGTCATTACGTCTCTGCTGATACGCTCGGTATCTTTCCGATCGGAAGTCGGGCGCTCCCCACTCGCCCTCTGCCCAGGATGGCGGCCCGATATGAAGCTGAATCAGCATGGGGCGAAACTGGATCAACGCAGCGTTCACCGGGGCGCTTGCGGAAACGTTCACGGCTTGGATCGAGCCATCTTCGGTGTCTTTCCAGGCG
>JANNDD010000583.1:0-4277 GCA_031387365.1 Armatimonas sp.
GTTCCCGCATAATATCGCGCCTGTCCCAAAGGCGGTATAGTTCTCCCACCATGCATCTGATCCTCTTCAGTCCCCGATTTCACCGTGAGTTCATCGAAGCCGCACTCACGAATTTTATTATTGCCGAGGGCCAGCCTGCCTTCGTGGTGCAAGATTTCAAGAGCATCCCCACAACCACGGCAAATCTCCGTGCGCTCCACGGAGCACGACGGGGTGAAGTGCCAGAAGTCACGGTCGAGTTTCCCAGCGGGACGCTCTACCGCGAGGCGCTGATCCAGAAAGCCCACCTCCTCGCCGAGCGCTTCACTTGGGCACTCACCTCCTGGAACTTTAGCTACAGTGAGCATATCACCGCCTTTGTCACCAAGGATGCCGCCCTCGCCGATGCGCTTGCGGCCCACTGCGCCGCGCAGGAGCAGACCCGCGCGTGGAAGAAACGCAAGACACTCGACCGCCTCATTCTGGTTCACTATGACAACTTGACAAACCTGGAGGAGCAGCTCAAAGGCGCGATCTTCTTTGATCGCGATATTGAGGGCGAGTGGGCTTGGCGGCGGAGCGAGGTCGAGAAAAACCAACCGTATCTGCTCCTAATCAACCACAAAGATCTTGCGGAAATACAGAAAGAGGTACTGAAGTATTGTACCAAGGTTGCCACCAAAATTTGGTGGGATAGATACGATCGAGAGCGTACCTATCTCTTAGTCTCTTGCAAAGACCTATCCACATTCCAAGTTCTTTGTGGCACTAACCAAGAATATGATCCGCTTTACGGTTATGTCATTTCCGGCCTTGCTCACCCAAAAGCTGTGTTGCACCAAGTCATGAGCTGGAGAGTCCCATTCCCAAATGACCTACAAGAGTTGGTTCGCCTAGGTGAGGTAGCAGGTTGGGCGTATTCTTGGCAGTGGGGTGGCGGCGATGGCGAGTACCACGCGAGCTTCTGGGCACGCGAGCCTCTACTTGCCTACGATCTCTGGCAAGAAATTAAAACGCTCTCGGAGACGCAGGGCGGGGTGAAGCCGCTGGCACGGTTCTGAGCTGGGTACAATTCTCCCATGAACTTACCGCCTAATCAGAAGCTTGCCGCGCCAGGGAAGTGGCCCGTGGTGGGGGAGAAAGCGCCGCGTGCGGGGGATGTGTCGCCGTGGAGTGTGACGGTGCATGGTTTGGTGACGGAGCGCCGGGTGTTTGGGCTGGAGGAGCTTCGGAACCTGCCGCAGATCGCGCAGACCCACGACATTCACTGCGTGACGCGCTGGAGCAAGCTTGGCGGGGTGTTCACCGGGATTCTGCTCGCCGACCTGCTCGCACTCTGTGGCGGACCGCTCCCCGACGCGAACTACGTCTCGTTTGTCGCCCGCTCGGATCGAGAGCACAGCACCTCGCTTGTACTCTCGGACGCACTGGAGCTGGGGTGCCTGATCGCCTTCACCGACGATGGTGCGCCGCTCGACGAGATTCACGGCGGGCCGGTTCGGGTCGTGACACCAGGGCGCTATTTCTATAAGTCGGTGAAGTGGCTGGAGCGCATCGAGCTGCTTGCGGAAGATCGCCTCGGCTACTGGGAAGACGAGATTGGTTACCACAACGCCGCCGATCCGTGGCGCGAGGAGCGCTATATCGCCGCAAATATCACCCCAAAAACTCTGGAGCGAGCGCTTGCGACACGCGACTTTTCGGGGCTGGATCTGCGCGGTGTGGATCTTCGCGGACGCGACCTCACGGGCCTGAAAGCAACCGGTGCCAAGCTCCGGGACGCGCACTTCGAGGGCACGAACCTCACCGACGCGGACTTCACCCGAGCCAATCTCTCCAATGCGCACTTAGAAAACGCCAACTGCACCCGCGTGAAGTTCACCGACAGTGATCTGGAAGGGGCGGCCTTCGAGGGCGCGATACTCACAGAAGCTGATCTGACGGGCGCGTCGCTCTTCGGCACGACATTCTGACCAGGCTGGGGATTCGGAGCCCGAAACGGGCTTTGCGGCTGAGGAACGAAGCCATTGCAGACGCTGGTTTTAACCGGCGGCTACTCGTCAAACTCCTCATCGGCGATTTCTTGATCGGCAAGCTCTTGTGCATCATCTTCTTTGTGTTGCGAGCGCAGGGCATCGTCCACTAAGGGCGCGAGGGTGGGCATCTCGATGAGAAACGGCGACGGTCCCAGGGCTTTGGCATTGTGGTACTGCGGCCAGGAGAGCGCGAACTGTTCTTTGGCCCGGGTGATAGCGACATAGGCGATGCGCCGCTCCTCTTCGAGACTATCGAGGAGCAGCTCGCCGTCAACGTAGCGCAGGCTGCGGTGGTGGGGCAACAGGTTCATGGCAAAGCCGACCACAAAAACGCAGCGCCACTCCAAGCCCTTAGACTTATGCACCGTCATGAGGTTGACCGCGTCCTGCCCCTTGCCCGCGTCTTTGGCCTTGCGGATCTGGCCACCCACAAAGGTCAGCATTCCCTCGGGCGCAAAGAAACGCTTGCTGGCCGTCAGAAGCTCATCGAGGTTGTCTAAACGGCTGGAGCCCTCACCCTCGTCCTCACTATCACCATCCTCGTTCACGATATAGTCGTCGTAGCCGGAGAGCCGAGCGGCCATGAGGCGCGTCTGGGCCGTCTCGCCCGCTTCGTGGATCTCTTTAATCTGCTTGCGAAAGTCTAGAATCGCCACTTCTTGCTGGGTGGTGAAGACACCTTTTTTGAGCATCTCGTAGAATGAGCACTTCTGTTTCTCCGCCAGCTCCTCCACTTTCTTGATAAAGCCCAGCCCCAGTGAGCGTGTGGGCCGCCCGAACTTCGTGCTGGCGATATTGAGGATACGCTTACACGCCTCGGTGCCCGCCTCGGAGTTCGGATCCACGGAGAGCTGAAGATACGCGAGTAAGTCCTTCACTTCCTTGCGATTGTAAAAGCTCGTGCCTCCCGTGATCTGATACGGGATCCCCGCATTGATCAGCCCGTCCTCGAAGCAGCGGGAGTAGGCGTTGGTGCGGTAGAGCAGGGCAAAGTCCCGGAACGCCATCGTGCCATCACTGCTCATCTGCTCCCGCAGGCGCTCTACCACCCAGAGCGCCTCGGCCTCGGCGTCCAGGTGCTGCGAGAGCCAGGGCTCTTGCGCCGAGAGCTGAGTGGGCTCCATCAGCAGACGGTAGCGATCATCGAGATCCGCATGGGCAATAAGCTCATTGGCGACGGTGACGATAGTCCCCTGCGAGCGGTAGTTAGCGGGCAAGCGGATGATCTGACCGTTGGGGTAGCTGGTCTGAAACCCCATCACCGTGCGCTTGGGGTCGCAGCCACGGAAGCCGTAGATACTCTGCCCCACATCCCCCACAATAAAGAGGTTCCCGTGTTTTTTGGACAGAAGCCGCGCCAGTTGCCACTGCACCTCGCTGGTGTCCTGCGTCTCATCCACGAGGAGAAAGTCAAACTTGCTCTGGTACTCGTCGCGGGCCTTGGCATCATCGCGGATGAGATAAAACGCTTCGAGCAGTAGATCATCGAAGTCTAGACGCTTGGCGGGAACTTTCGAGAGTACGTCCAGCTCTTTCTCTTTTGCCTTCTCGTAGCAGCGCCAGAACTTCGCGACATTCTGGATCAGCGGCAGCTCCCAGTCCGGGTAGAGCTGAGCGAGGGCGGTCTCGGCCATCTCGCAGCTATGGCCGCAGTTCTTGGAGGCCGAGATCGCCAGCAGGGCGAGCTTCGGATCAAGCTTCATGTTCTGCCCAAACGGCGGCTGGGGCAGCGACTTGTAGTTGCTGGTCTTTCCCAGAATCGCACGGCAGACACGCTTCTGCCAGTACTCGTCGGCCAGATCGAAGCGGCCCTCTTTGCCGAAGCGCTCCGCCCATTCTTTTTTCAGAATTCGGAGGCAATGCGAGTGAAAGGTCCCAATCCACAGCCCCACAATCGCCTCTTCCCCAAGAAGCTTTGCCAAGCGCTCGCCCATGTCATCGGCAGCACGACGGGTAAATGTCGTGACCAGAATACGCTCCGGTGGCACCCCTTCCGCGATGAGGCGCGCAATGCGCCGAATGAGCACCGTGGTCTTACCGGAACCGGCCCCTGCCAGCACCAGCGCCGCACCGTGTGTATGAGCAAACGCCTCGTACTGCTGCTCATTTAGCCCGGCGGCGAGATCGGCAACATCAATGGATTTAGGTGTGGGCGAAGGCTTGGGAGAGTCGGACATGGGCCTTCATCCTATCGCCAACCCCACCCGTTTGCCAGCAAGTTTGCCTGAAAGAGGCCGCTATGTCGCCTTTCGGACGCGGTAG
>JANNDD010000612.1:0-12664 GCA_031387365.1 Armatimonas sp.
CACTCCTGCGTTTCCGGGGATGTGGGACGCTTCCCGGCTCTACGCGGGGGGCAGTGTGGATGCGGCGAAGTGCACGCTCTCGGGGGAGTTTGGGATCGCATTCAATGTGGCAGGTGGCCTGCACCATGCGCACCCGTGGAAAGCCTACGGGTTTTGCGTCTTTAATGACCTCGCGCTGGCAATCACGACTTTCCTGGAGGCGGGGCTGGAGCGGGTGATGTACGTGGACATTGATGTCCACCACGGCGATGGGGTGCAAGTGTGCCACTGGGACGATCCAAGGGTTCTAACGCTCTCGCTGCATGAGTCAGGGCGCTGGCTCTTTCCCGGCACGGGAGGCGTGGAAGAAACGGGTGGCGAAAATGCGCCCGGCTCCGCGATCAATGTGCCCTATGCTCCCTACAGCGGCGATGCGGTCTGGTGGCATGGCTTTGAACAAGTCGTCCCCGAGGCGTTTGCGCGCTTTGCCCCGCAGGCCCTAGTCTTACAGCTCGGGGCTGATGCCCACTTCGCCGACCCACTGGCGCATCTGCAAGTGACATCGCGCACCTGGATGCGAGCCGTGGAAGCACTTTTGACCCTGGGCAAAGACATTCCGATTGTGGTTACGGGGGGCGGTGGCTACAACATTGCGACAGTCGAGCGGCTCTGGACTCTGGTGGCACTTACCTGTGCGGGGCTTCCCTGCCCGGAGAACCTGCACGACACGGAGACTCCCGCACGGGATGCCGAGCAGCAACGCACAGCGCAGGCCTATCTGGACGGCCAGCTTGCCGCACTACGGGGAGCCCTGAGATGGTAGATTCTCTTACCACGCTGCAAGACGAAGCCCTAGCCGCTGAGGCTGCGGCGCGGGATGCTTTTGCTGCGTTTTATAGTGGCCTGACGACCGGTGATGAGCAGAGTGCACTGCCACCCGAGGTGACACAGGCACTGGCCCTCTGGGTGGAGGCGCGTAAGCGCTGGGAGCTGGCCCAGGAGCTGCCTAGAGCCGTGCCCGCACCGCGCCTGGGGCTCAAGCCGCCGAGTGCTGTTGTGTTGCCCAACTCCCTGTCCGCCCGCGATGCACTGGCCGCGCTCTTTGCTCCGCAGCTCTGGCAGACCGAAGCCTCTGGGCTCGCACTGGTGGCACGGGTGAGCGACTCGGCTCAGGTACGGGTGGAGTTCGACGAAGTGCTGGGCTTTGGGCCGGAGCAGGCTATTCGCCAGATCGCGCGCTCCGGCCCCGCTGCTGCACAGACCTTTCTGGCTCTGGCAAGCCTCTGGATGGAGCGCCTTGCTGGGCAGCCACACGAGACCTACTTAACGCTGGCGGCATCGGATCTGCTACGCTTTCAGGGAAAGAAAGCCACGCCCAAAGGTGGCTACCACCGCGATGATATTCTAGCCAAAGGGCGGGACCTCTATCTCCTGAGCCGGATCTCGGTTCCCCATGCCTCGCACAGCGAATGCCTAAGTATTGGGCGGCTTCTCTCGCTGGAGGCACTGGAGGCGGGGCACGAGGCAGGGGGGCAGAGTATTGTGCGGTTTCGCTATCATCTGGGGCAGGAGGCCCATAGCTGGATGCTGGAGAGCGTGGCGCAGGTGGCTCCCCGGCTCCTGGCCTACCACCCGATCCGGCAGAAGTACCAGATTTTGCTGGGGTTCTGTCTGGCATGGCACGCGGGCAACCACCCAGAGCAATCGGAACTCTCCTTGCCGCATCTGCTGGAGCTTGCGGCCATCCCTTTGCCCGACAAGCGCCTCGGCGAGTTTCTGACCAGCGTGGAGGATGCCCTTGCGGATCTAGCACACGATGGGATTCTTCCCACGGTCAAGCTAGTGAAGCCAAAAGGCTGGCACGAGCTCCTTGCCACTCGCCAGACCCGTGCCCTTCTCCAGCAAAGCAGGATCCAAATAGAAAAACCCCGGTCGGCAGGTGCCGACCGGGGTTAAGTAAGGGGCTAGTTGCCGCCGCCACCGCGGCGACCACCCTGTTGCATCCCAGCAGCGCGCTCTTTGGCTGCTTTCTCAAGAACCGTAAGCTGCTCCTTGGAGAGATTCAGATCCCCCATATAGGGCAGGAGCCCAAACGCGGACGCTGCTTTGAAACCAGGCATCGCTGCCTTGAGAGCTGCACTCTGCTCAGGGTTTAGCATCGCCTCGATTGCCTTGCTAGCCTTGGCTTCATCGTTAGTGAGCTGCTCCTGCTTGGCCCGCATCTGCTCCATCATGGCCTGCATCGCTTCACGGTCGAAGCCGCCGCCACCCGCGCCACCCGCGCCACCGAAGCCGCCCGCGCCACCGAAGCCAGCACGCATCGCCTTGCGCTGCTCATCGAGCTTGTCCTGCATTCCCTTGATCTTGGTAGCCTGATCCCCCGTCAGGCTGAGGGTCTTGGCCAGAAGCGCGCTGGGGATGCTCACCACGGTAACCTCGCGCTGACCGCCAAACATACCGCCCCCGAAGCCCTGGCCGCCGCCCGGACGGCCGCCTTGGCCACCAGCACCACCTTGACGTCCGCCAGCAGCGCCGCCGCCCTGTGCAAACGCAGACACACTCATCATCGTAAACGCCGCCAGAACGGCAGCCACCCGCATCGTCTTATGCATAGAAAAAGAACCTCCGATACTTATTTTGCAGGTCATTTCTGAAGAAAGTATTAAAGACGACTCAGAGGACAGAGCGAAAATAGCGCTCCGTCACTCTCGAGTGCAAGCGCACCCTGCTGATCCGTCCGGAAAATTGTCACATTTTGCTCTACTAGCCGCTGGAGTGTCTCTTTATGCGGGTGCCCAAAGCGATTTTCACGTCCACAGGAGAGAATCGCCGCTTGGGGAGAAGCGGCACGCAGAAAGCTCGCGCTTGTGGAAGTCCGTCCCCCATGATGACCTACTTTCAGCACCTGCGAGGCAAGCTCTTGCCGCGCATCCAGCAGGCTTTGCTCCGCCTCAAGCTCCGCATCCGCTGCAAAGAGCACCCGTACTTCTTTGTAGACCAGCCGTGCAACAATAGCATTGTTATTATCATCGCTGCGTGTTCCGGTGAGCCAGGGTGTCTTGGGATGCAGGATCTCCAAGGACGTGCTCTTACCCAGCTCAAAGCGCTGTCCTCGATAGGCTCTGTGCACCAGCACGCCTTGGGCTTTCCACAGAGCACGCAAGCGCCCCATGGGGCTGTTGGGCGGGGCTGGCAGTCCTGAGTCTAGGGCGGCACGCACCACGAGCCGCTCCGTGACCGCCAGCAAGCCCTGCACATGGTCATCATCGGGGTGTGTCGCCACCAGCAAGTCCACCGTCGAGATGCCCCTGCTCCGTAGAAAGGGCACAACAATCCGGCTCCCCGGGTCTATGCCGGTCTGAGGGTCGCTGCCCGGAGCTCCGCCGCCATCCATCACGACAACCCGCCCCGACGGCGCTTCGATCACGGCGGAGTCGCCTTGGCCGACGTCTAGAAAAGTGACTCGTAGGCGCTCTGGTGCACTGCGGCACCCGGCCAGCAGCGCGAGCAGTAGCATCCCACGGCGCATCGGCTAGTGCTTGATCTCGCCGATCCACGGATTTGTGTAGTTTGTCGGCTTGTTGCCCTTGGTGCCTCGCCCCGCAATCTGCACCGCGCCATTTTGCGCCACGAGCAGTGCCTCTGCCAGGTTCTCACAGAGGTTCCGATCCGAGTTGCTTGGCCCGCCTGCGATCACCTGGTAGACCAGCTTGGGGCGACGTACCGCGCGCTTCAGGAGGTAATCGTCGGGGAGGGGCATGCTCTCGGGCAGGAGTGCGGTCACTGTGCAGCCATTACCCTTGGAAGACGACAGACTAAAGAAGTGCCAAGCGGCTCCCTCCACCACAAAACGCGCCTCAGCAAGGCCCGTCTCCGCATGGATCGTCCCCGTTTCATCCGCGACTCCGGGCACGAAACCACGCTCTGTCAGGCAGTCCAGTAGCTCTGCAGGGGTCAGAGGCTCGGCTGCAGGAGTCCATATATGGGCGATCGCGACGCCACGGGGAAGTTCAGTCATAGGAACATTATACATGGCATGTTTATTGCCACTGAACTCACTTAGTCGCCTAGAACTTTCGAATCCGTAAAAAATGGTCAGAACTACAGAATACCTTGCCTACCGCGTGATCGGCTCTCCTCTGGAACCCGCCCTGCGTACCGTTCGGGACTGCAAAGAGAGCTGGTATCGTCTGCGAGGCAAGTACCCAGAGTGGCACGCGCTCTGGAACGAGAAACGCGCCATCGAGCAAGTGCTCTGTCGGCTGATTCAGCCCCGCATGAACTGTTTAGACATAGGCTGTCATCTAGGTGCGATGCTGAGCCGACTCTGCCGCTACGCCCCCCACGGCAAGCACACCGCCTTTGAGCCCACTCCCTACAAAGCTGCGTGGCTCCGCAAGAAGTATCCATCTGTGGCTATCGAGGAGCTGGCTCTCAGTGACACTCCGGGCAAGGCAACGTTTCATCTCTACGAGGGGAAATCGGGTTTCAACAGCCTGCGCCCCAATCGCTGGATGGACATGCAGCCACAGGGAGTGACTGTGCAGTGCGTGCGCCTCGACGATCTCATTACCCCTCGCGAACGAATTGGATTCATCAAAGTGGATGTCGAAGGCGGTGAGCTTGCCGTCTTACGCGGCGCGACGGCGCTACTTAGGCGCGACCACCCCTCGATTCTCTTTGAGTCCACGCTGGGCGGCTTGGAAGCCTTCGATCTTACGCCCCAGCACCTCTACGACTTTTTGACGGAAAACGACTACCAGATCTTTGTCTGTGCCGACTGGCTCGCCGGTCGCCCCGCCCTCGGTGCCGCAACATTTGCTCAGCTACATCAGCCGCCCGTTCAGGCACTCAACTTCCTGGCGTTACCAAAGTGCTAAGACCGGCCTGTGCCAATCGCTCCGCGACCCTGTCTTCGGCGCGGCGGGCGCGGGTCAGGACGGCATCGTAGGTTGCGATAGCGACTTCGCTTTGGCCACGGCGCTGTGCAATCTGCGCTAGGCCCACCGACGAGTAGGCGAGCCACTCCATCGAGAGCTCGCTTTCTCCATAGGCGCACGCGGCTTGGAACTCACTCTCGGCTCTCTCCAGCTCGCCGCGATCCAGCCAGCAGAGCCCCAGGGCGGGGTGGGCTTCCGGTATCGCCTCCAGGCCCTCCAATTGCTCCAGAGCACCTGTGATATTCCCCTGACGCCGTAGCACTTCCGCCAGAAAAACACGACAAGAGGCCCGACTATCACCACGCCCCGTCGCCGATGCCACGAGGAGTCTCTGCGCTTCGTGTTGCGCTGTTTGTGTATCTCCCTCATCGAGGTAGGTCCAGGCCGCTAGGCGTAGCAAGACCGCCTCATTGGGAGAGTCTCCCAGCCAACGAAAGCGCTGAGCCGCCTCTAAGAGTCGCTCGCGTGCTTCTTGAGGAGAGCCATGACGCATGAGGACACATCCTTCAAAGAGAATTGTTCGTGCGTAGTAAGTTGGATCGAGAGCACTTAGCTCAGGGATCAAGTGTTGCCGTAGCCGCATCGCCTGCCCGAACCAGCGGGTGAACTTGGCACGACAGAGTCCATTGACCAGCACCTGCCGAGCCGCTTCGTCGTTGCCCCGTGCCCGGTGTTCCGCGACCGCCCGTAAGATACCCGCTTCGGCCTCCTCGGGCCGCCCGACACGAAAGTGCAGTGCTCCGAGGCGAAAGCGTGCATCGGCCAGAGGTTCTGCCTGGCGCTGGCTTTCGCGCAGGGCGACCAGCTCCTCCAGGCAGGTTAGTGCCGCCGCATCATCCCTCTGAAGCCGGTAGATCGTTGCCAGGGCTTGCAGGGTGGTTCCCTGTGTGCGGTCCGCACGCCAGAGCGCCTCCACCCGTCCGCGCCCCCGCTCCAGGCTCGCACTTAGCTCAATAAGAAGCTCGGGTGTGCCTCGCCGCCGCACATGGTGCGCGTAGGACGACAGTATCTGTATAGCGGACTCGGGGCTTCCCTCAACCAGAGCACACTCAAAACCTGCCCAGAACGGGGCATGTGCCTCCGCACTGCGCCCTTGATAAAACGCCAGCTCTCCTTCCAGGGACAAAAGCTTGCTCTGCGGCTCAGGACTGAGGGCGCGCACCTGTGCTATCCTCGCTTGTACCAGCTCCAGCTCGCCGTTGGCGAGTGCAAGTTCCGCGCACTCCTCCAGCAGCATCTGCTGGAGGGCGGGGATTTGTGTGAGAAGAAGGCCCTGCTCAAGAATCTCTTTTGCCTCATCATGGCGACGTGCATCTAGCAAGTAGCAGGCGTGTGCCCAGGCCAGCCGTGCCGCTAGCTCTGGTTGCTGTGTCTGCTTTGCCCAGGTAAAAGCAGCAAGGCGCTCCTCAGCACGCTCCCAGAGCCGCCGCTCCGCTGCCGGGACTCCCTGCCGCGCCTCAACAATGGCACTCTGCGCGACTTGGGCTTGCCACTCGGCGTGACGGTAGTGGATACGTTCGGCGCGTGTGAAATCTGCGGCGAGCCTGTCTGCGGCAAAGTCGCGCACGGGCTGCAGAAATGTCCAGCCGGAAGGGCGTACCACGAGTAGTGAGGCGCGGTGCAGGGCATCCAGCAGATCGAGTGGGTCGGTCTCCCCTGACTCCAGCACCGCCTCCGCATCTTCCAGAGGGAAGGGGCCCACGAAGACCGAGAGTGCCTCCAGCGCCTCACGCTCCACAGGTTCCAGCAAGGCGCAGGAGCCCTCTAAGACCGCTCGGAGTGAGCGCTGGCGCTCGGGAAGCTCCAGGTGTCCTCCAGAGAGCAGGCGAAGAGGGGAGCTCAGGCGCTCCAGAAGACGGGTAGGCGTGAGTAGTGCTGCCCGCGCCGCCGCGAGCTCAATTGCCAGCGGGAGGCCATCAAGGCGCCGACAGATTGCGCGAACTGTCTCCGTGTCCTCCTCGCTCTGCGGGGCTCCCGCAGCCTCCGCGCGCTCCTGGAAGAGTCGAAATGCCTCGTCGGCGGTGAGTGGCTCCAGCCGTAGCACGCGCTCTCCCCGTAGCCCCAGCGGCTCCCGACTGGTCACCAGCAGGCGTGCTCTCTGCTCTGGCTGGAGGAGCGCTCCCAGCACGACCCGCAGGCTCTCCAGAACCGGCTCGCCATTGTCGAGCACAAGAAGCGTCTCCGACTCCTTAAAAAGCTCCCTCAGGCGCTCCACCGCGTCTTCCCCCGCCACACCCACTGCTCGGCAGAGAGTGATGCGGATGTCCTCGGGTGAAGCGCTGTGGGGGAGGGGGGCTAGATCCACAAAAACCGCCGCATTTTTCTCCTGTGCCACAGCGACCGCGAGTCGGGTCTTGCCCATTCCCCCCATTCCCACCAGCGTCGTCAGAGGGGCCGTTTCCAGGCTCTCGCGAAGGCGGACTTGCTCATTTTGACGTCCCCGGAGAGCGGTTAAGAAGCTAGGGAAGTGTCGCAATCCCTCGGAGACATTGGGGGCATGGGGCTGGGCCGTACTCTCTTCGACCGTTTTTGGAGGGGGCAGTGCACGGCGTGGCGCGGTGGCAAGCGTCTGCATGAGAGTGAGTGTCTCCGGGTCAGGCGCAAGGTTTGCTTCGGCGCGGAGCCGGAGGCGGAAGTCTCGAAAGGCGCGCTGTGCGGCGGGAAAGTCTCCGGCCTCAGTGAGGACGCGGTAGAGGATGCGCTGAACCGACTCGCGCAGGGGCTCGATCTTCTCCGCACGCCGCACGAGTGCCAGTGCGCGCGCCGTGTCCGCGCCCTCCAGTGCTTGGCTTGCCAGTGCCTCCAGCACCGTGCGTGCTCCCTCCTCACGGATCGTCCGCTCCTGGAGTGCCCAGTCCTCTAAGACTCCCTCCATAAACGTCCCCCGGTAGAGCTGCGCTGCTGTCTCGGCCTGCGTAATATCTCCTGATTTTTCCCAGCGCATCAGCGCCCTATCGAAGTCTGCCACATCACAGAACGCCTCGCCCGAGAGGTCTAGGAGCAGTGCCCCACGCCGTGGGCTCGCCAGCCGCTCCGCCGCACTGCCCAGAGCCGCCCGGAGATCCCCGAGAGTCTTGCGCAGGCTCTCCTGGCCTGATTGATCATCGCTCTCGGGCCAGAGAGTTCCGATGAGAAAATCGCGCTCCACCGCCACGCCCGCCCGCAGGCTCAGGAGCGCCAGTAAATACAGCCCCTTGCGAGAGCGCAGGCGCGGGAGGGGCTGCCCCGACACACTCACCAGTGGCGGACCAAAAAAACGTAGCGTAAGGGCCCCTGACATCTAGCGAAACAATTCGCCACTGCCTCAAAATCTCCTGCTTCGAGTTATTTTTTGGGCGGAACCTCGCCGCGCTTGCGGATGGAAAGAAACGCACTGTCTTTGCTGTCGCGCTCCAGGCTCCAGATGGCATTGTAGCTCTCACAGACCAGATCCAGTGCGCTGGAGAGGCTGACAGTCTCGAAACGAAACGAGCGCCGTAGCATGCTCGTCTCGGGGGAGAGCTCAAAGGGGCGCTGCGTGGTACGCAAGAGTGCCTCCAACGCGGCGCGTATACTGGCGCTCTCGACATCCAGCGAGACCACCTCCTTGAGATAGGCACTTGGTGCGGTTCGCAGGAGCGGGTTGGGTTCGCGCGGGAGCTGCTCGGCGGCGGCGTGGATGGCATCGAGGGAGTTACGCAGGGTCTTGACCGGGCTGGGAGTGCTTCGCAGGCGCATGATCCGCACCAGCACCCGCTCGCCCAGCATCTCCGCTGTCCAGCCCACTCCAAGTGACTGCGTCAGCATGTCTAGCGCCGTCGGTAACGCGACTCCATTGGCCTTGATGGTCACTTTTTGGAGTCGTAGCCCCGGATAGAGCCACTCGGGATCGCGATGCTGGAGGCCCTGAATGTCGGTAAGGAGCAGGTTGAAGCTGGGGCGTGCCTTACTCATCTCGATCTTGAGCCCAGGGTCGAACTGGTGGTCTACCCGCACATCCAGTAGGCTTATCAGCGCTCCTACCCCGTTGCGGTCCACGAGATTTACATTGACACGGACTCCCTCTAGGCGCTTGCGAAGCGGATCGGGCACGGTCACGCTCTCCGGGTAGAGCGCCGGGTTGTCGGGGATCGCATCCAACTCCTGCCACTCGCCGAGCACCGACTCCGGCGGAGGGGTTGCTTTGAGCCGGACAAACTGCACAAGTACTTCGCCATTTTCCTCGCGTGCCGTCCAGCCCACTTTGGCGCTTCGGGCGACCTGATCGAGAAACTCAGGCAAGAAGAGCTCCGCAGGTTCACAGGGCACTCTAGCATCTCGTATTCCTTCTGGGATATTCGGCTTCTCTCCACGAAAACTAGTATGCATTTGAAAAGGGAAGAGGCTTACATCGTACTCAATGCGTGACCAAACTTCACGGGGAGTCGATGTTATTACCGTGAAAAAAGAAACAGCACTACGATTCCGAGGGATAAAGGTTTGTGTGATAGTACCGTTCTGTTCGCGGTGAGGGAGAGCCAGGGGAGGAATCGGGACACGATACTTCATCAGCTTCTCCCGGAGCGCTCCAGGGACAGTGACACTCTCTGGGTAAACCGTCTCCACGCCGTTCTGCACCACATTATCTGCTGCTCTTGTTGCGTTCGTTGTCGCTCGTGTTCCTATGGCTTCGAGAGGGCGTCTCCTTATTGCTGCTCCCAGTATAGTGGAAGCAAATGGGCTTGGTGTCTGTGCGAGACGCATAAACTCCACCACAAGCTTTCCCTTTTCCTTTTTTGCCGTCCAACCAATCTTTGCCTGATAGGTGAGTTGATCCAGGAGCTCTGAGAGAGGTATCTCGTTAGTGCCTGCAAACGCAAAAGGCATGCTCAGAGCAGGAGGAAGCTGAGAACTTGCCCAGCTCTTCACAAGATATAAAGCAGACTCCGAGGTAAAACGAACGCGTTTTTCTCTCTCACAGATCGTCGCGAACAAGGTCTTGTGAGATGGATCAGGTAACGTCACCAGATAAGTTGAAAGTTCGTCACGAAACGCTTGGGGCACAGAGACACTCTCGGGGAACAGGGGATTTGATGTAAGTAAAATAGTAATGCCTACCGTATCCCTAGGAGCTTTGGAGTCTGGATCCGTTGTTTTAGCGAGACGAACAAACCGAATAGAGAAGGTGCCTTTTCTCTCCGTAACACTCCAACCGATTCGCGCTTGCTCTGCAAGACCATCAAGGAGTTCCGGGAGTGGCATAGCTTCATTGGGGACAGCCCACAAATGAATCGCATTTTTTCGGATCGGGTTTAAGAGCATCGGAGGAAGCCCCATCTTACTCCCCTGATAGTCACCTGGGAACATAGCCTGATAGTCACCTGGGAACAGAGCAGGATCGCACTCAAGCCGAAGTTTGGGGAGTAAGGCAAGTTGCTTAGCGAGGGAAAAGAATGCCCCTGGAGTTTGTGATGTAGGGAGGGTGATTTTGTAGGAGGTGAGCTTTGCTCGGAGTTTTTCCGCAACGATTATTTTCTCGGGATAGGTGGATTGTGCAAAAGAAGAAACCGCTGTACAGAGAATGGTGGCAAGAAAGAGTCCTCGTGTCATGGCGCTTGTAGCTCCTGTTTTAGTTCATCGGGGGTGATAGGCCGCACCGCGACCACGATGATCTCACTAGTCAGTAATGGGGAAAGTGGTTCTGATTTTTCTCTTGCGGCTACTATTTTTCTTGGAGCAATTCTTACTTTTCTTCGAGCGACACTTGATTTTTTCGGAGAGACCTCTGTTTTTCTTATAACAATGCTTGTTTTTCTTCGAGAAGTACTTAATTTTTTCGGAGTAACTTCTATTTTTCTTGGAGTAAGGTCTATTTTTTTCTGAGAAATCATATATTTCCCCAACGCAACTTTTTTGACTGGCAGAGCTACTGGTCTTATGATCATCACGACCCCAATTCCCACCAGAGCTAAGACTGCGACGGGTAGTAGGAGCCAGCCTCTCCTGGTAGGGAAAGGCAGTGTAGTGGTACTAGCCTCGCCGACGGGGTCGGCGGCGCGGATTAACTGCGAGAGTTTCTTCTCTCGCTTAAAGAAGTTCATCACTTAGCTCTTTTCTCAGGCGCTTGCGGGCGGCGAAGAGGCGCGAGAGGAGGGTGCCCAGCGGCAGCTCCAGAGTCTCGGCGATCTCGCGGCAGGTGAGTCCCTCCCAGTACTGAAGAATCAGCGGGGTTCGAAGGGTCTCAGGGAGGGAGTCAATCACGGTACGGAGCTGCGTGGCGGTATCGCGCTGAAGGGTTTGTTCTTCCGGGCCTTGGACACAGGAGAGAAGAGTATCATCAATTCGCTCTAGCTCACGGCGATGTTGTCGCCAGCGGAGCGCTGTATGCACGGTGAGCTTGGTGAGCCACGCGGAGCCGGACTCCAGGCGGCGCAAGCTCGGGAACGCCTGCGCGGCACGCAAGCCCACTTCCTGTACCAGATCATCGGCGGCGTCTACGCTCCCCGAGACGCGCACCGCCAGCCGCCAGAGGCGGGGGCGCTCCGCCTCCCAGAGCCGTGAAAACACCGTCTCGCTTCGCGCAAGAGACTCAAAGGACTCGACCGGCTGACTCAGAATTGCCTCCACAACTAAAGAAGATACCAAACGAGGCATTTTTATTTGAGCCACAGGCAAATTAGGCGCGTTTATTTTTTGAGGCGTGGCGTGATGCGAACGGGAAAGTAGTTCATGCTGTTCTCGACTGCAAGACCAATAGGTGTTGCCAGCGCCACTGATTTGCCCAGACCAAGACGCACAAACGCGGTGGTTCCGGAGCGATGTAGCCCCTCGGGAGTGGTGGGAACAACCACTTCCTGATCGCTGGCAATCAGTATCGAGCAGGTGCCGTCGCGGTTGAGGTGTGGGACGAACTGGAACTGCATGCGGTTGTTCTTGCCAAAGAGGGTCAGTGTTCCCCGCTCGTTTTGTGCAATGATTACTTTGCCCTTCAGTGGCGTCTGGGGCACTCCTACGACCTCCACTTCCAGCTCAAACTGCGGTTTGCGAATATCGAGCCAGCGGACAACTTGCTCCACGGTCTTTACCGCGTCCACGGAGCCGACGAGTGTCAGGGTGTTGCGAGTATCATCGGGGGTCAGGCGCTCCAGTTCCCCGGTGAGCGGGTGGCGGCCCCTAGGGTCAACGAGCTGCTGCGCGATGCGTGTGGGGGAGACATTCTTAAGATGTAGTGTCCTCACCGAGAGCGCAGGAGCCGTAGGAGCCGTAGGAGCCAGGGTAAGTAAAAGCAAAGGTAGTAGCATGCGCAGTCAGACCCTAACCAGGAGAAAAGCCTTCAAGCGGTACAATACGAATCGTGAAAGACACTCTGGCAAAAGTGATTGGTGGCGCGGCGCTCTCGGAGGTTGAGGCCGAGGCGGCGATGGGCAAGATCATGGCGGGCGCAGCGACTCCTGCCCAGCTTGGGGCGCTGCTCACGGCGCTTCGGCTCAAAGGTGAGAGTGTAGACGAGCTCACCGGGTTTGCACGCGGGATGCGGGCTCACTCGCTCAAGGTTACCACGAGTCGGTGGCCTCTGGTAGATACCTGCGGAACGGGTGGTGCGGTTCGTAAGACCTTCAATATCTCCACGACGGCGGCATTTGTGGCGGCCGCAGCCGGGGTTGCCATCGCCAAGCACGGCAACCGCGCTGCCACCAGCAAGTTTGGCTCCGCCGATGTGCTCGAAGCCCTCGGCGCTCGCCTGGATCTCACGCCAGAAGCCGTGGGGCGCTGCATTGATGAGGTCG
>JANNDD010000614.1:0-1735 GCA_031387365.1 Armatimonas sp.
GCTTTGTCGCACCATTCGACGCGAAGTTAAGGGCATCGGGCATGATTTTGGTGGTCTTGAGATGCCACAGATCGTGCTGCTCATCGAAGTAGCCGCAGAGCAGAATATCGAGCTTGCCGTCGCGGTCGTAGTCGAGGAGTGTCGCGGTGTTGGCGTTCATCCACTGAGGCAGGTTTGCTGTCTCCGTGACGCGGGTGAAGCTCTTGCCCGCGTTGTTTTTTAACAGCTCAGCGCGGCCCCACTTGTAGACCAAAAGATCTTCCCAGCCATCGCCGTCGAAGTCTCCCCAAAGAGCACCCTGGCTGGTTCCGCTACCGTCTTTATTGAGCTCCGCGACGCCGAGTTTTTCCGCCACTTCCTCGAAGGTGCCGTCGCCTTTGTTGTGATAGAGCGCGTTCTTACTGTTCTCACCTGAGCGCGTGACATAGAAGTCGGGCCAGCCGTCTTTGTCGTAGTCGGCCACGGCGACACCCGCGCCCATATCGGCGATACGTGGCAGGATCGGCGCAAGCTTTGGGTCGAGTGTGGGCGACGTGTGGGTGAAGTCAACTCCCAGTGCCTTGGCACTCTGCGTCAGAGCGAAGCCGTAGCGCGCGAGGGAATCCGAGGCGGCCAGGGCTTGTGGCCCGCCCGCGACGTTCCGCGTGGGAGCCGAGACATTTTTCTGGTTCCGCCACCAGGACCAGCCTAGGAGGCCAATGAAAGCGAGAAGTGCCACCGTTTTGGGGGCTCCGGCGTTGTTCTGTGCCATAGTAATATTCTACCGTTCGGAACGCCACAGCGTCGCCAGAAGTTCCAGCTCCGCGGCCTCACTCTCGCGCAGGTCGGCGAGCGGTGGGCGCACGGGGCCTCCCACAAGCCCGATCTTGTCCATGAGCCGCTTCATCACCGAGACTTCGTAGCCCTTTCGCCGTGCTCGAAAGGCGTAGAGTGGCAAGACATAGCGCTGCATCAGCGCGGCGAGTGCGCCCTGGTCGCCTTCTGCTGCGGTGTCGTGCAGTTGGCGGGAAATTTGTGGCGAGAGATTCGCTATACTGGAGGTGTAGGTTCGAATCCCGATACTGTAGTAGCCCGGCACGGCATCATCGCCCGCGCCGCCGATCCAGTGAAGGCGCTCTCCGACTTTGTGCATGATTTGCTGTAAGCGCCGCGTGTCTCCCTGGCCGTCTTTGAGCGCGATGAGATTGGGAATCGTGTCGGCGAGACGCTGCACTAAGCCCGGCGAGGGGTTGAAGCTGTCGCGCGAGTAGATCAGCACGCCAAGGGACGTTGCCGCCGCGAGCGTTTGGTAGTAGGCCAGCAGCGCGTCGTCGTCGGCAGTCGGGTAGTAGGCCGGAAAGAGCAGGAGCCCGTCCACGCCCGCCGCCTGTGCCTGCTGTGCGAGCTGCACCCCGAGCGCGGTATTGATCCCCGTCGCCGCCAGCACGGGCACGTGCCCGCCAAGCTCTTCCACGGTGACGGCGATCACTTGCTTCAGCTCATCAGGGGAGAGCGTGTGAAACTCACCCGTACCCGCCGCTGCTACAACAGCACAAATCGGCGCATCCTTGAGGGCTTGCAGGTTATGGCGCAGGCCGTCGAGGTTGAGCGAGAGATCGTCGTGAAAGGGTGTCACCGGGAAGGCGATCACCCCGGAGAGCTGGGCGCGGAGCGTGTCGGGCGTGGTCATGCCCTAATTTTACCTCGTCGGCGCCCCTGCGGTGTTTGTGGAGGGGGTTTACCGGTGCGAAATAAC
>JANNDD010000638.1:0-1101 GCA_031387365.1 Armatimonas sp.
AGACCTTCCCTCGTTTGTCGTCATGACCTCGACGGACAGGGGCCGCACGTGTGGTCAGCTCTTCTACGACTACTACTGGGGTAGTGGCTTTCTGCCCTCCAAGTTCCAAGGCGTGCGCTTTCGCAGCGAGGGCGAGCCTGTGCTCTATCTGAAAAACCCAGACGGCCTGCCTTCGGGGCTGCGGCGTAAGCAGCTCGATGACATTGCGGCGCTCAATGCCCAGCATTTAAGTGAGTACGGCGACCCGGAGATCGAGACCCGCATCTCGCAGTACGAGCTCGCGTATAAGATGCAGACCTCGGTGCCGGACTTGCTGGACATTGGTAAGGAGCCTGCGCACACGCTAGAACGCTACGGCCCAGATGTGAATCGGCCCGGCAGCTACGCCAGAAACTGTCTGCTGGCGCGGCGGCTTTTAGAGCGCGGGGTGCGCTTTGTCCAGCTCATGCACTCGGGCTGGGATCAGCACGGCAACCTCCCGACTCAGCTCGCCGAGCAGTGCCGCGACACGGATCAGCCGTCGGCGGCGCTGATTCTAGACTTGAAAGAGCGCGGGCTTTTAGATGACACCATCGTCCTCTGGGCGAGCGAGTTTGGGCGCACCCCGTTTGTGCAGGGCGACATGACCAAGCCCACCTATGGCCGCGATCACTTAGGCTCGGTCTACAGCATGTGGGCCTGTGGCGGCGGCTTCAAAGGTGGCTACGTCCACGGAGCCAGCGATGACTTCGCCTACAACCCGGTGAAAGACCCGATGGATGGCCATGATCTGCAAGCGACAATTTTGCACCAGCTCGGGATAGATCACACCAAGCTCACCTATAGATTCCAGGGCCGAGACTTCCGCCTTACGGATGTCTTTGGCAATGTCCAGAAGAAGCTTATTGTGTAGCCGGGGGATGGAGCCCCGCAAGCCGTAGCACATGGCGCAGGTTCACTAACGCCTGCTGGTTCATCCGTAAGAGGGTTACGGTAGCACGGCCTGCGGGAGTAATTCCAATGATCCGAAGCGTGTCCTCGCTCCAGAGAAAGTGTGTCTCCCAAAGCTGCTGGCGCGGGTGAAAGAGAGCCACCAGTTGCTCCGTGAGCGGATCAGGATAG
>JANNDD010000669.1:0-9218 GCA_031387365.1 Armatimonas sp.
CCATCACGCACCACTTAAATGAGCTACGGGACGCGGGGCTGATCGAGACGGAAAAACGCGGGCGGGTGGTCTACTGCAAGGTCAAGCCCGAGGCGCTCAGCGCCCTCGGGGCGTTTATCACAGGAAAATAATGTCCGCCCACTGAAGTGGGCGTCGCCCTTCGGGAGACAAAGCCCGTGCCGGACTGGGGAACGGAGATGCGGCAGTCCGATTCATCGGACTTTGTTTCCGTCGGAGACGCTGATTTTAATCGGCGGTCAAGCGATTTGTGTAAAGGATCAAAACAATGAATACCGAAATCAACACCACGTCAACCAACTGCTGCACCACAAGTTCTTGTTGCTGCGACTGCGCGTCTTGCGACTGTAGCTCCTGTGATTGCTGCAAGGTAAAAACCAACGCATGAGCCGCGCTCTTGTGCTCACCCTGGGCTTGCTGGCTCTACTCTCTAGCGCGGGCCTGCCTGCCCACGCACAAGAGAAAAGTGTTCAGTCGGTGAAAGACAAGCTGCGCTCGACGTTGCCTCCGTGAACGGGCTGACCCGGGGAGGGATCGCCGCTCCGTGCGAGTGGCGTCGAGGGAAAGTTCCAGTTTGCTCAGCGCTACGTGGACTCCGTGCAGGAGCGCCCCCGCTGGCGCACGACACTCACCGGGCGCGTCTCGCCGCGCTTCCAGGTAGGCGTGGAGTTCAATGCCAACGCACCGGAGGCGAAGCTCAATCCCGTGGGCAACTACTTTATCCAGCCCGAGAGCGACACACGGCCTGGGATCGTGGCGGGCTTCTCCAGCGATAGAATCGGGACGCCACGTGGCATGAGCTACTTTGTCTCGGCGCAGAAGCAGCTCGGCGGTGAGAAAGGGCGGGTCGCGCCGTATGTCGGGCTGGCCTACTCGGAGTTTGGTAAGCAAGTACTCGCGCCGTTTGGGGCGAGTCTTGCGATTAAAGACGACCTGGTGCTCTTGCCCATGTGCGACGGAAAATACGGCCACACGACGCTCTCGTGGTTCAGCAAGCGCGGCGAGAGCATTAGCCTGATTGCGGCATTCAACAAGCGCGTCGGCATCGCGTTTGCAAGGAACTTTTAAGATGAAATTTTTTCACGTTCAAGAGAAAGCCCAGCGTGTGACGGGCAAGCTCCCAGCCAAGGCACTCTGCCTGATCTGCTCCCAGAGCGGCGAGGGCGAGGAGAAACCCGCTGGGGCGGCGAGCTATAAAGGCAAGACCTACTACTTCTGCAACACGGGCGAGATTGAGCGCTTCT
The DNA here is from genome assembly GCA_031387365.1 of Armatimonas sp. Classification (GTDB taxonomy): domain Bacteria; phylum Armatimonadota; class Armatimonadia; order Armatimonadales; family Armatimonadaceae; genus Armatimonas. The sequence goes on from JANNDD010000669.1 coordinate 1,263, forward strand.
TAAAAGACCCCGAGGCGTTTATCCCGGCGCCCGTGCCGCGCCCCGCCCCGCCGTTTGCGCTGAAAACGCCAACCGGCGAGACTGTCACGCTGGAGTCGCCCGCGCTGCGCGGCAAGCTAATGCTCGTAGACTTCTGGGCGACCTGGTGCGTCCCCTGTGTCAAAGCCATGCCGGAAATTCAGAGACTGCACCAAAAATACGGCGCAAAGAACTTCACGGTAATCGGCATCTCGCTCGACGAAGAGGGTGCCAAAAAAGTGGTGCCGTTTCTAGCCAAGTCGAAAACCAAGTTCACCTACCCGATTCTGCTAAACGGGGAGACGATCTGGCAGGCGTGGGGCGTGAAATCTGTGCCGTCGGTTTTGTTAGTGAAAGACGGCCAGATTCTCAAGCACTGGAGCGGGCAGATTGACGTGAAAGAGATCGAGATAAAGCTCAAAGAAACACTCGCTCTCTAATGGTTATATCGTTGGTATACTGAGCAAGACCGATGCGAAGGCTTTTCTCCTTGAGACTGCTTGTGGCCTGCCTGGTGGTACTCTCCACCAGTGCACCCTCGCTCGCCTCGACGATAAGCTGGTTCTGCGACGGGCGGCTCTGTGGGGCACTTCTGTGCTGCTGCGAGCAACCCGACCAGGGCAAGACGGACGAAAACTGTAAGAAGACAGCGGCGCAAACCGACAAGGCAGAGCTGTGCGCATCAGGCTGTGGCTGCACACCTGTCATCACTGCCGCTCACGAGCTTACCGATACCCTCAAGCCCGCCCTCGCCTCACCGTCACTGCCCGAGCTTGGCCCGGCTCCGCAGTGCGTTCTCTTTGCTCCTGTTGTTTACTTTCCCCAAGCGCTGGGGTGCCTGCCTGACTATCGCGGCCCCCCTGTAGCGCACTTCGCTCTCCCTTCCTCGGGGCTACGCGCTCCACCCGCTTCCTGAAAAACACCATTGCTCTTTCGCTCTTTGTTTTTTCAGGAGGTTTTCGTTTGCTATTTTTTCTCTCTGTGCTCTCTTTTCAAGAACCCGCTCCGCCTCTCACCCTTGAGAGTGCTATCGCCGAAACGCTTCGCGGACACCCGCGCGTGGAAGCGCTACGCCGCGAGCTGGCGGCCAAGCTCCTTGCGATTAAAGGAGCCAGGGCACTCACGGCTCCCAGCATTCTGCTCTCGCCGGGGCTCACGAGCTTCTCGGGCACGACTGAGGAGCTGCTGGCAGTCCAGCCGCTAGAGATTAACGGTACCCGCTCGGCACGAACAGCGATAGCCCTCGCCGAGTTTCATGTCGCCCAGGCCGAGGCACGCGCGACTCTACTGGCCCTCACCTACGAAGTGCGTCTCGCGGTAGTTGCACAGGAGCAGGCCCGTGCTTACCAACGCTTAATGGAGGCGCAAGTGGGCGATGCACAGACACTCGAACGGCTTGCGAAGAAGCAAGTCGAGCTGGGAACGCGCCCCGGCATTGACCTAGAAACGCTTGCGCTGGAGACGCTACGAACGGAGAACCGACTTACCCAAGCCGCAGGCGTGGCTAAGAGCGCAGAGACGACTCTTAATTTGCTGCTGGGACGCCCTGTTGGCAGTGCGTTGCCCGTGCTGGCCCCGCTCGCACTGCCAAAAGAGCCTCTCGCCACCGAGGCGCTTCTCGCCTCCGCACTCACGCTTCGCCCCGAGCTAAAGCAAGCCACCGCCAAGCAAGAAGGCACGCAGGCGCAGCAGAAGCTCCTTAAGGCAGAGGGCAAGCCGGATGTCTCGCCCCTGGTTCGTATCGGGAACCTCTTTCGCGGAACGCCCCCCGGAAGCACGGGCAATGGGGCAGGCATTGGGCTTGCGATCTCCCTGCCTCTAGATCACGGAAGCCGTCGCGCCCAGCAAGCGGGGTTACAAGAGCGCTTCGAGGCACATAAAAACCATTACGCAGACATCGCCCGCCAGATAGAGCGCGAGGTGCGCGAGGCTGCGGAGAAGCTCAGCACCGCGCAGACGATTTTAGCTCGCTACGAAACCGAAGCGCTACCACGGGCCGAGCGGCTTCTTCGTGCCAGCCGGATCGGCTTTGAGGAAGGCAAGACCAGTGTGCTTGCGGTCATCGAGGCCCAGCGCACCCACCGTCTGATCCAAAGTGACACGCTCCAAGCCCGCCACGACGTTCTGCTTGCCGCCGCCGCGCTCGATAAAGCCCGTGGCCTCTCCCTAGTTCCCCTGCCGGAGGTGCAGCCATGAAAAAGCAATTTCTGTTTGTCTTCTCTTTTCTGTTGTGGGGCTGTGCTCCCACGGAGACACCCGCTCCCGCCGAAGAGAAAACCAAGCCTTCCACCCACATCGCGCTGGAAGGGGAGACGCTGACGCTCGCCAATTTAGAGATTGAGAGGGCGAGGGAGAGCCAGAGCGTGGAGACGCTGAGCGTCACGGGCACTCTGGAGGCCGATCCCGCTGCCACAGCGATTGTCACGTCGCGCGTCGAGGGCAAGATTATCCGCCTCACGCCTAATGTTGGAGATACGGTCGCTGCCAGTGCCGTGGTTGCAGTGATCGAGAGCGAAAAGCTCCACGAGGCGCAGCTCAACCATGCCTTGCTTCTCAAGAGACTCGAAGCGGCGCAGGCGGATCTTGCGCGGCGACGTAAGCTGGCAGGACTTGGGGCATATGGCCGTCCGGATGTCGAGGACGTACGCAAGCACGAGACCGAGGCGCAGGCGGTGCTGGAGCGGGGCAAGAGCGAGGTTCACAGCGCCGATGCTGCGCTCGCCGAAGCGAAGAGCAAGCTCACCTCCCAAGAGGCGACCGTGGAGCAGGCCAGAACCGCAGAACGCTTGGCCGCGAGTCAGGTAGAGCTCGCCGAGAAGCAAGTGGCACGCAGTGAGCGACTGCTGACAGAGCAGCTGGTCTCGCGGCACGAGCACGAGCAGGCACTGACGGAGCGGGCCAAGGCACGGGCGGGGCGCGAGCACGCGCAGGCGGAGATTCGGGTGGCGCAGGCAAAGCAGGGCGAGGTACAAGCAAGCATTGAGAGCGCCCTCACGCGCCGTGAGGCGGCGCAAAAAGCCGTGGCCTCCGCCAGTAAGCAGCTCGCTTTGGTGCAGCAGGCACTCGCTCGTGGCGAGGCGATCTACAAAGGGGGCTACCTCACTAGCCGCGAGGTTGCTGAGGCGGAAGCTGCCGTCGAGCAGGCACGGGTAAGTGCGGAGGGCGCTCTGGATGATGTCCAGCTTCTGGGCGGACAGCCCGGCGATAACCACTCCATTCCGGTGCATGTCCCGTTTGCCGGGCGCGTTTTAGAGAGAAAAGCCACGCTGGGGCAGACCGTGATGGCCGGGGAGTCCATTCTTGTTCTCGTCAACCCGCGCATTCTCTTTGCCCAGCTCTCCCTCTTCCCCAGTGATCTAACACGCGTCCGAGTGGGGCAGAAGGTGACGCTCAAGATCGAGGTCCGTAGCGTCTCCGGGGTTGTGGAGCGCATGGGAGAGCAGGCCGATGAGAAGACCCGCGCGGTGAAAGTGCGTGTGCGGGTAGACAATGCCTCCGGTCGGCTCCGCCCCGGCCTGCCCGTTACGGCAACGGTTGGGGATGCGGCACGGCGCTTTGTGCTCGTTCCCGCAGGAGCCATCCAAACCTACGAAGGCAAGAAAGTCGTCTTTGTGCCAGGCGAAAAACCGGGCGAGTTTGTTTCCAAATCCGTCGAAGTGGGCATCACGCAGGACGGTAAGACGGAGATTCGCTCGGGGCTTAAGCCGGGCGAGAAGTTCGTCGCCAAGAATGCATTTCTGGTGAAGTCGCAGGCCATGAAGAGTGAGCTGGGAGAGGAGTAACACGATGATAGAATCCCTGATTAAGTTCTCGCTCAAGCAACGCGCCATCGTCTTACTCCTGGCATTGCTGCTTCTCGCGGCGGGTGTCTGGAACGCACGGCAGCTTCCTATTGATGCCGTACCTGACATCACCAATGTTCAGGTTCAAGTGAACGTGGTCGCGCCCGCGCTCGGGGCGGAGGAAGTCGAGCGTCAGCTCACGTTCCCCTTAGAGATTGCGCTGGCGGGCTTGCCTCATCTTGAGGAAACGCGCTCCATCTCGCAGTTTGGCCTCAGCCAGATTGTTCTCGTCTTTGAGGAGGGCACCGAGCTTTACTTCATTCGCAACCTGGTTTCCCAGCGCTTAGAGGGCGCGAAAGAGCAGCTTCCGCCAGGGGTAAAAGCCGAGTTGGGGCCGGTGACGACGGGGCTGGGGGAGATCTACTACGCCCGCCTCGACAACCCCAATCTCTCGCTGATGGAGCGACGCAGCCTGATGGACTGGGTCGTGCGGCCCGCGCTGCTCTCTGTTCCCGGCCTTGCCGAGGTCAATACCTGGGGTGGCGAGGCAAGGCAAGTGCAAGTGCAGCTTGATCCGCAGAAGCTCCAGTCGTTCGGATTCTCTGTGCCCGATGTCCTGAAAGCGGTCTCGGAGTCCAACGAGAACGCAGGCGGTGCGGCGATCTCGCAGGGCGGCGAGCAGCAGCTCGTGCGCAGCGTCGGGACGCTCAAGGGAGCCGAGGATCTGAAGAAAATCGTGCTGGGGGCTGCAGAAGGCGTGCCTATCACCCTGGCTCAAGTCGCGGAGATCACCGACGCACCGCTGGTTCGTCAGGGCGCGATGACCGCCAATGGCATCGGGGAGCAGGTCTACGCCATCAATCTCTTGCTCATTGGAGAGAATGGCCGCGTCGTGGTCGAGCGCACGAAAGAGAAGCTCCTCTCCATTGAGAAGTCCCTGCCACCGGGCTCCAAGCTCTTAGGCTTCTTGGACCGCGCCGAGCTGATCCAGCGCACGCTCCAGACTGCCATCCGAAATCTTATCGAGGGCGGCGTTTTAGTCATCGTCGTGCTCTTTCTCTTCCTGCTCCAGTTCCGCGCCGGGCTGATCGTCTCCGCCGTGATCCCGCTGGCAATGCTCGTTGCTATTATCGGGATGCGCGTCTTTCATGTCTCGGCGAACCTGATGAGCCTGGGAGCGATTGACTTTGGCCTGATCGTGGACGGCGCGGTGATTATCGTAGAGAACACCGTGCGGCGGCTAGTCGAGGCGCGGCACACTGCAAACCGAGACTTGACAGAAGCCGAGCGTCAGGATGTGATCTACCGCGCCGCCTCGGAAGTCCTGAAGCCCTCGCTGGCGGGCGTGATTATTATTATGGCGGCGTATCTTCCCATCCTGACACTGGTAGGTGTCGAGGGCAAGATGTTCCGCCCGATGGGCCTGACAGTGCTTTTTGCACTCACCGGGGCACTCTTGCTCTCCCTCACCCTCGTTCCCGCGCTCTGCTCGCTCTTTCTCAAAGTCCGTTCGGAGAGAGAGCACCCGGTTCTCCACAAACTGGAGCGTGCCTACCGCCCCCTTCTGCAGCGCACGCTACGCCTGCCCCTTGTCCCTGTCACTCTCGCCGCAGTCTTACTGGCCATCTCGATCTGGCTTTTTCCGCGCCTCGGGAGCGAGTTCATGCCACAGCTCGACGAGGGGGCCATCGCCGTGGAGGCGATCTACGCGCCCAGTATCTCCCTCGAAGAAGTGATCGAGCGAGCGGGAGTTGCGGAGCGCTTTATCCAACAGAAGTTCCCCGATGAGATCAAGGAAGTGGTGACACGCATCGGGCGGCCCGAAGTTGCTACCGACCCGATGCTCATCAACCAGACCGATATCTTGATTGATCTGAATCCGCCCTCGCAGTGGAAGAAGGCGAAGACGAAAGATGAGCTCGTCGAAAAAGTGGCGGCGGAGCTGGGCAAGCTCCCCGGCGTCGCCACCTCGCTGACCCAGCCGATCCAGATGCGAATGGGCGAGCTTCTGGCGGGAGTTGGACAGCGCTCTGATCTTGGGGTGCAGCTCTTTGGCCCTGATCCCAAGACGCTTGCAAGTGAGGCTGACAAGCTCGCCAAGCTTATCGGAAGCGTCCCCGGCGCTGTGGATGTCCGAGCGGAGACAACCCAAGGCCTACCCCAGCTACAAATCACCCTGGATCGGGATGCCATCGCCCGCTACGGGGTGCGCATCGCCGAGGTCAACGCGACAATTGCGGCGGCGGTGGGTGGGCAGGTAGCGACGACTCTCTCCGACGGGGCGACCCGCGTGGATGTCTCCGTGCGGCTCCAGGAGCGCTTCCGCTCCACCCCGGAGGCCATCGGGCAGATTCCCATTGCCATTGGGGAGGGAAGTCAGGTGCCCCTCTCGCAGCTCGCCAAGATCTCGTCGGTGGAAGGCCCCGTGCAGATCTCGCGCGAGAACGGCCAGCGGCGCATCACGGTGCAGTCCAATGTCCGGGGACGTGATCTAGGTTCCCTCGCCGAGGAGGTAAAAAAGAAACTCGATAAAGAGTACAAGATGCCTGTGGGGTATCGCTTGGAGTTCGCGGGAACCTTCGAGCAGCTCCAGAGCGGACGTGCCCGGCTCGCCGTGATGACGCCGCTGGCGTTTCTGCTGATCTTTTTTCTGCTCTACACCACGTTTGGGAGCCTGAAACAGGCGGCGCTGGTCTTCACCGGGATTCCTCTTGCCGTCACGGGCGGCGTCTTCGCGCTCTGGCTACGGGGCATGCCTTTCTCCATCTCAGCGGGCATCGGCTTTATCGCGCTGGCAGGCATCGCCGTGCTCAATGGGGTGGTGCTCGTCAGCTTCATCAACGACCTGCGTCGCGAGGGCAGAGAGCTGCGTGAGGCCGTGGTCTCGGGAGCGGTGGCGCGGCTCCGGCCCGTGCTCATGACAGCCAGTGTCGCGGGTATCGGGTTCCTTCCGATGGCAGTGGCGACCGGCGCGGGCGCGGAAGTCCAGAAGCCCCTCGCCACAGTGGTCATTGGGGGGCTGATCTCCGCGACACTGCTCACGCTTGTGGTTCTGCCGACTCTCTACGCACGATTTGAGAAATCCTAAGGCTCCAGGCCCGCAGGGATGCCGCTGGAGAACTCTTGCTCAATAGCGGCTTGAATATGGGCGATACGATTCTCCGGGTTGGGGTGTGTGCTAAAGAACTCGGGTTGACGCCCTCCCCCTGCCCCCTGTAGTGTCTTCATCACGCCAATCATTGCACGCGGGTCGTAGCCCGCTTGTGCGAGAAACCGAACGCCTAATTTATCGGACTCTAGCTCGTCGTTGCGCCCGAACTTCATATTAATCGTGGAGGCGACCAGCTGAGCCATCTGGCCTGTTGTCATGCTGCGCCCCGGGTTGTTGGGATCGTAGCTCGCCACGCCTGCCGCACTGACCAGTCCCTGTGTGAGTTGCTGCTTGGCAAGCTGCTGTGCTCCGTGCCGCGCGACCACATGCCCCATCTCATGCCCGAGCACACCTGCTAGCTCGCCCTCCGTGTGGAGCTTCCGCAGGAGCGCCTCGGTGATAAAAACCTGGCCACCGGGGAGCGCAAAGGCGTTGATGGCCTTTCGATCCGCCAGTAAATGAAACTGGAACCGGTACGGTGTCTGTTTAATCGCCCGACTCAGTAGCCGTTCCCCGACTTGCTGCACTTTGGCAACCGCATTGGCATCGCGACTCTCCCCCCCGTACTGTGCCGCAACCTGTGGCGCCGACTGCTGCCCAACGTCAATCTCCTGATCGGTGGTCATGGCGAGGTGCTGAACCTTGCCCGTGAACTCGTTGTTGGTACGGTTGCCCAGATAGCTGACCATCGTGAAAATCACAATGATAAACGCGATCAATAGTTGCGGAGAGCGTCTCATAGTGCCTATTTTACCAGAGGCATCAGTATGTCCTGGTTCTTCACCCGTCCCCCCACCTCCACCCGTTGCACTTGCTGCCCTAACGCAACAACACCCTGAGTGCGGCCTATGTCCATAAAAAGCTCCACGTTCTGCCGAGCAACCGAGGGAAGGGTTCTAGTGCTGGCTCGTATCACGCCATAGGAATCACGATGTGGCAGATCAGGTAGAGAGACGAGCTTGTCTTGGAGCAGGGGCTCTTGAAAGTAGAGTGTGTGGTCGTAGT